>JAPKCP010000321.1 GCA_028822885.1 Yoonia sp.
GGTGTCACTGACCCTTGGGATTGCTGGGTTGCTGACGTTCCTGTGGACGCTCCGCAATCATCAGTATGAGGACCTTGATGGGGATGCGTGGCGTATTCTGGTTGATGATGAAATTATACCGACGCCGGATACAGCCGCAAAGGCCCCTTTGGACAAAGCGTGATGCTGGGTCCAAGTTTGGACATATCGCCTGCCTTAAGATGGGATTACGGGTAGACTTGAGTCTTGACCTTCCATTCTTTGGATCGAAGATGCTTAGGGTGTGGTAGGTGAGATCAACTTGCCTGAGCAATGCGGGATTTGAAAACCTGCGATGATGCCAGCATGGATTGTTGAGTGTCATGCGATCTAGATGGATCTGCCAACGGCGGACAGACGCGACGAAAATGCGCGCTGGGTCTAAGGCTAGAAGTGTGCTTCACGCGAAAGTTCTGGCGTCGGTTTCACCGGCTAAACATGCTGCAGGCGAGTGCCGTTCACCACGACTGAAACGACGAAATCTGCTCGAAGTTATACCCAAGGCCGGAGCAATCTTGAGAGGAGCAGGATACCGGAAGCACCCAATCCTTGATCAGGTTCTTGCGGTTTTTTGTTCTTATCGGTGGGGCACGATTTTGGCGTGTCCTTAGCTTGGACGAGCCAACGGAATGGGTCAATTTACGATGACGGTGACAATAAACTATGCTCATTTCGTGTCACATGCAGCAGGAAAAAAGCTACATATTGGGTCTCAAAAATGAGTGTCACAACGCGCCTAGTTATCGCTTTAGTGTGGTGAATTAAGCGTATTACAGCCTTGGATTGCGGGGTGTTGGGCGAAAATGTAGTCAGTCTCAATTTTAATGCATACATTGCTAGGGTGATAGGGGCCTATTTGCGTCGTTTTCTGTCGCTAGACTGTCGACAATTCAGAGGCATCCAAAGGAATCACCCTTAACGCCGCTTAGTTGGTCCGCAACCCCCGATCGGGCTGTTGCAATGAGTGGCAAACTATCGCAGCTTAAAGGCCGCAGCTGCGCGGGATGCTCTGAAAGGGCCTGTCCCGGAGCGCGCTGCACAACAAACCGGTGAACTGAACGCAACGCAGTTTGTCCAAGATGAAATCGCGATGGCCGATGTTGCAAGGAACGCAAGTTCAAGAAGCCATCATAACGGGAGAAGAATAAATGACATTGAAAATGGTAAGTGCATCCGCACTGATCGCCGCTGGCGCACTGAGCGCGACAACTGCAATGGCCGACGGTCATAGCGCATGCGGTGGCGTATCCATCACTGAAATGGACTGGGCATCATCAGCTGTTGTGACATCTGTCGCGACATTCCTGATGACCGAAGGCTACGGCTGCGATGTGACGGTTGTTCCATCCTCAACTGTGCCTGCGCTGACATCACTCGCAGAAACAGGCGAGCCGGACATTCTGACTGAAGTTTGGGCCAACTCGACCCCAGCTTATGAGCCGCTTTTGGCTGAAGGCAAATTGGTTGAGCTGACCAGCGTTCTGTCTGATGGCGGCGTTGAGGGTTGGTGGATTCCACAGTACCTTGCAGATGCCCACCCAGAGCTGACAACGCTTGAAGGTATCATGGCAAATCCTGAGATGGTTGGTGGCAAGTTCCACGATTGTCCAACAGGTTGGGCTTGTGACATCATCAACAACAACAACATCATTGCCTCTGGTCTAGAGTCATCCGGTGTTGAGCGTTTCCAACATGGTTCCGGTGAGACGCTCGCCACATCCATCGCAGCTGCATTCGAAGATGAAGCGCCATGGTTCGGTTACTACTGGGCCCCAACATCCGTTTTGGGCAGATACCCGATGGCGGCTGTTACTCTTGGCGCTGAATTCAACCAAGAGGCCCACACATGCAACGGTACCGTTGAATGTGACACTCCGATTTTGTCCCCATATCCGGTCGCAAAAGTTGTAACTGCCGTATCTGCCGCGTTCATGGAACGTGAGCCAGAAGTTACAGAACTGCTGAAGAACGTGACATTCACAAACGCCCAAATGGGTGAAGTGTTGGCATGGCAGGACAATAACAACGCATCTTACGAAGAAGCAGCCGTTTACTTCTTGTCCACATACCCTGACGTTTGGGGTGACTGGATCAATGATGGCGCAAAGGAAAAGCTGTCAGCACTGCTGAAGTAAGACCTTAGATTAACGGCAATGCCCCCATCTGTGCATAACAGGTGGGGGCATTTGTTCATAAAAAAGAAGTGGATGGGGACACATGGCATTTTACGATGGGCTATTTAACGCGCTTGGCCTGCGCGAATGGTGCGACAAAACGGTGTCTGATGCACCGATGTCGATGGCGGATTTACTCAAGCAGAATAACGCGAATGCGGTTGATCCAAACGCTGAGATCTTTCCATTTCCATCCTTGGACAATCTCAATGACGCCTGTTCGTCGGTCGGCCAAAGCCGGGATGTAACAGCCGCGATTGAGACTGGGTTTCTCGCTGCAAAGCCTGCGTTGAAAGCGGTTCTTGACCCGATAACACAGCCGTTGTCATGGATGCTTGACGGGGCGTTGTGGTTATTTGAAGTGACACCGTGGTGGCTGATGATTGCCGCTTTGTTAACGCTTGCCTATTACGCCTCGCGCTCTGTTGGCGTTACGGTTTTTGTGGCGATCTCACTTTTCGTCCTTGGTCTGGTGGATCACTATGATGTGGCGATGCAGACGCTATCGATCATCTTTGTGTGTACCTCTATATCGGTGGCGCTTGGTGTTCCCATTGGCATTGCGATGTCAAAGTCGGATCGGATGCAGCGCGCGACAGTTCCTGTGCTCGATTTGCTCCAAACCCTACCGACGTTTGTGTACCTGATTCCACTGATCTTCTTGTTCTCAGTCACGGAATCCAAGCTGTACGGTATTGCCATCATTCTTTACGCTATTGTGCCGGTGATCCGTTTGACTGACTTGGGTATTCGCCTCGTTGATAAAGACGTGATTGAAGCGGCGAACGCGTTTGGCATGAACTCCAAGCAGCGGTTAGTGAAAGTAGAACTTCCGTTGGCGTTGCCTAACATTATGGCAGGCGTAAACCAAACCATCATGATGAGCCTTGCCATGGTTGTGATTGCATCCTTGGTGTCCGCGCCGGGTCTTGGTCGTAACGTCTTGGTTGGTATTCGTCAGCTTGAACTTGGTGTTGGTATTGTGGGTGGCATCGGCATTGTGTTGCTGGCTGTGATCCTTGACCGGACCTCTAAAGCTGCTTTGTCCCGTGTGGATAAAGCCGGCAAAGCAACATCACATTGAGGGCTGATAAAATGAGCAAAACCCCTAAAATTAGCCTGCGTGGTCTGTATAAGATTTTTGGACCACGCGACAAGGCGATGATGACCCACGTTAACGAAGGAATGGGCAAGCCCGAATTGCTTGAGATGCATAAACATGTGCTTGGCCTGCAAAATATCAATGTTGATATGCAGGCCGGTGAAATTACGGTGGTAATGGGACTGTCGGGGTCTGGTAAATCCACGCTGATCCGCCACCTGAACCGCCTGATCGAACCAACGTCTGGTGCGATTTTGCTGGACGGCGAAGATGT
>JAPKCP010000046.1 GCA_028822885.1 Yoonia sp.
CACTTGATAGGCCGCTTCTAGGCAAAGCCTCAATTGAGAGCAAGTACCTTTTTCACCTTTTTTGAAAAAATTTAGGCAGGTGCCGCATCCTCCAATCGAAGCTGCGCAGAACGCCTGCCTTGCCACGTATTCACTTCAAGACGCCCGGCTAAATGGAAGCGTGCGCCGTTGTGTTTCATCAGCATGGGACCGATGGGACCGTCCATTGCCCCAAAACTAATCGCATCAATTTTTGCACCCAATCCATCACCAAACGTAACCTTGAGATGGTTCGCACCAACCTGCTTGGCGAACAGAATTTGGCAGTCTGGAAATGCAAAGCGTGGGGCAGGGGCTCCGGCTCCAAATGGCCCTGCCTTTTCTATCTGTTCGATCAATTCAACCGTCGCGGCACCCGGCATGAGAATCCCGTCTAGGCGCAGATCAGCCGGACCAATGTCGCCAGCCCCCTGTTTCGCGAGCAGCTCAGAAATGCGCGCCATCGCCTCGTCCAGCTTGTCACGGGCAACTGTCAGACCCGCCGCCATCTTGTGACCGCCACCTTTGATCAATTGACCGTCTCGGGCAGCCCTTTGAATAACGGCCCCCAGATCAATCCCGGACACGGATCGGCCCGATCCTTTGCCTTCATCCCCATCAAGGCCGATGACAATCGCAGGCCTGTTTGTCGCTTCTTTAAGCCGCGATGCGACGATCCCGACAACACCGGGATGCCAGCCTTCACCCGCCGCCCAGACCAGTGGGGCGTCAAATCCACGTTCCTCGGCTTGGGCCATCGCAAGATCACGAACCTGAGTCTCAACTTCGCGGCGTTCGGTGTTTAGCTCGTCCAATTTTGCAGCCATATCGCTGGCCTCTTGGGGGTTATTGGTGGCGAGCAGACGCGCGCCAAGGTCGGCCTTACCGATGCGACCACCCGCATTTACACGCGGTCCCAACAGAAAGCCAAGATGGTACGAGGTCGGTGCTTGATCCATGCCCGCAACATCCGCGAGGGCGGTCAGTCCAATGCGTTGGCGGCGCCCCATGACAGTCAACCCTTGGCGGACAAACGCGCGGTTCACACCCACTAGCGGGGCGACGTCCGCAACAGTCGCAAGGGCCACAAGATCAAGCAAAGCAATCAGATCAGGGCCTTTTTGGCCCGCGACTTTCATCTGACGGTTCACCTCGACTAGCATTAAGAACACAACGCCAGCAGCACACAAATGGGCCAGATCGCCACTTTCATCTTGCCTGTTTGGATTCACCACGGCGAGGGCGGCAGGCAGCGTTTCACCGCCCAAATGGTGGTCAAGAACCACAACGTCGGCGGCAGCAGCGGCGGCAATCGGTTCGTGGGACAGCGTTCCGCAATCGACGCACACAATGAGATCATGCTCGGCAGCAAGGGCTTTCATAGCAATATCATTGGGGCCGTAGCCCTCATCAATACGGTCGGGTACATACAACGTCGCTCTGTGCCCCATATCGCGCAACCACGACAACAACAGCGCGGCAGACGTGCCGCCATCCACGTCATAATCTGCAAAAATAGCGATACGTTCGCGCTTGTTCATCGCGGCCAAGAACCGGGCCGCCGCCGCTTCCATATCTTTCAGTGACCTTGGATCAGGCAACAGCTCACGTAATGTGGGGGCTAAGAACGCGTCAGCATCCTGTGGTGCGATACCGCGGCGCACAAGAGTGCGGCACAATGGGGCTGGCAGGCTGGTGGATTGGGCCATCGCCTCAGACTGCCGGTCTTCTTCAATACTGGGACCAACCCAGCGACGATTTGTGGCCGAGGCTGTGATGCCCAGAAACGCTTTGTCTAGTGGTGTATTCATAGTGCCAAACATTACAGAAAAGGCGCAGCCTTAGCCACGCCCGATCTCTTCATTTCGCCAAAATAACTCCCGCCGGAGGCAGCGCTACACGACCCTCAGGCAATCGGATTGCGATATTGCATCCGCCGCACTGATCCAGTCTTAGAGCGCATCAGAATTGTCTCAGCCGTCACAAAGCCAGCTTCGCGTTTGATGCCCGGCACAAGATTGCCGTCCGTGACACCAGTTGCGGCAAAAATTACGTCCTGTGTGACCATATCATCGCGCGTATAAACACGGTCAAGGTTGGTAATCCCAGCTTTTGCCGCGCGGCCACGTTCATCATCGTTGCGGAACGTGAGACGTCCATAAATCTGTCCGCCCATGCACTTCAGGGCTGCGGCAGCAAGAACACCCTCAGGCGCACCGCCTGATCCCATATACATGTCAATGCCGGTTCGTGCAGCTTCGGCACAGTGCATCACACCAGCCACGTCGCCGTCTGTGATCAGCCGGATTGCAGCACCTGTGCCGCGCAATTCTTCGATCATTTGCTCATGGCGGGGGCGTTCTAAAACACACACAGTGATGTCATTGGTCGAACAGCCCTTTGCGGTGGCCAAGGCCGATACGCGCTCTGCTGGGGACATATCCAACGTCACAACACCGACGCGAAAGCCGGGGCCAATCGCGAGCTTGTCCATATAAACATCAGGGGCATGCAGCATCGACCCGCGTGGACCCATTGCAATCACGGCCAGCGCGTTTGGCATGTCTTTGGCCGTCAGTGTTGTGCCTTCAAGCGGATCAAGCGCGATATCAACGCCCGGGCCTTTGCCGGTGCCGACTTCTTCACCGATGAACAACATTGGGGCTTCGTCGCGCTCCCCCTCACCAATGACGACAACGCCTGCAATGTCCAATTTGTTCAGCTGGGTGCGCATCGCATCTACGGCGGCTTGGTCGGCAGCTTTTTCATCACCGCGACCAATCAGCGGGGTGCAGGCGATGGCTGCTGCCTCAGACACACGGGCGAGGCCCAGCGACAGGGAGCGGTCGTTGAAGTCTATTGTTTGGGGCATAATCAGCGTCCTTGTTGGCAAATTCCCTTTTGGATTAACGTAAACGCAGTTGCCAAGACAAGCGTGTGAGCGCTAACGGACTGATATATTTCTGAAATCAAGGGTGATCCGAAGTTTTTTTGGATAAAAAACTTAGCCGCAGAAACACTCTTTGGGCAAAGAGCGTTCGGATCAGACCGCTTCGATCCGAATGGCAACAGGCGTTCCGCTCACAACATCGGTGCTTTCAAACGCATCAAGTGCTTCGTTCAATGCTGTCCGCGTTGTTTTGTGCGTTACAATCAGAACTGGGGCTGCTGTATCTTCATGGCCATACTGACGCATCCGGTCGATGGAAATCCCAGCTTCGCCCAGGATCTTTGCGACTTTGCCAAGTGCGCCCGGTTTATCCAGTAATTGTAACCGCAAATAATAGGGAGCAGGAACGGCTGAATGCGCCGCGCGTGCCGCGCGCAGTGTCGCCGCAGGTCGCCCAAACGTGGACATCCGAAAGCCCCGCGCGATATCCATGACATCACCCATTACAGCACTTGCCGTTGGGCCTTCGCCCGCACCCGCACCGCGCAGCACGATTTGGCCAACGCTATCGCCTTCAAGCACAATCATGTTGGTCCCGCCTTGCAGCTGACCCAGCGGGGACGTGTCCGGCACAAGGCACGGTGACATGCGTTGTTCTAGACCGCGACCGGTCATCTGAGCAACGCCAAGCAGTTTGATTTTGTATCCCATATCAGCGGCTTGGTGAATGTCTTCGATGGTGACTGACCCGATGCCTTCCAGATCAACACCGGCGAAATTCACCTGCGTGCCATAAGCAATCGCAGCAAGCAGTGCCAGTTTGTGACCTGCATCAATGCCGCCAACGTCCAATTCAGGGTCTGCTTCCAAAAATCCAAGTTGGTTGGCCTCATCAAACACGGCCTCGTAGGACAGCCCAGCATCCTCCATCCGGGTGAGGATATAGTTACAGCTACCGTTCATCACACCCATGATCCGGGTGATCTCATTGCCTGCAAGACCCTCTGTCAAAGACTTTACAACGGGGATGCCACCGGCCACTGCCGCTTCAAATCTGATCACACGGTCGCCAGCCTCAGCACTGGTCGCCAATGCTTGCCCATGGATCGCCAGTAAAGCCTTGTTTGCAGTGACAATATCTTTGCCCGCAGCAATCCCGGCCTCTGTCGATGTTTTGGCAGGGCCTTCAGACCCACCCATCAGCTCAATATAAACATCAACGTCATCACGCGCGGCCAATACCACTGGATCGTCTTCCCAATCATAGTCTGACAGGTCAACATCCCGGTTTTTTGTCCGTGATTGTGCGCATACGGCACTGATCACAATTTTGCGGCCACACCGGGCCTCAAGCAGGTCTGCGTGTTTTTGGACGATGCGGACAACGCCCACACCAACAGTGCCAAGACCGGCAATTCCAAGGCGAAGGGGCTGTGTCATTGGGGCTATCCAGTGTTGGTCGTGAAAATCTAAACCGCTGTTACCTAATCTATGCAGTCACCGCAACGCAGCACGCGCACTGGCATTCCGCATTTCGCTGTGTGTCGCCTGATCAACAACAGGGCCACGCAATGCGTTTGCATTTGTACGCAAGCGTGCAATCCGGTTATTTGTTGTAGAAATTGACGCGGGCGTGATCCGTGAAGCATCTGATTGTGCAGTATTTATCAAGGTCGCGAGCGGGACCAAGTCTGGGTAGGGCATGTTGCGTGCGGCCTCTGCACGCGTGCCTGTAATTTCAGGAATTGTGCCACACCCAATTAAGCCCGTAACAAGTGCTCCAAAAAGAAATGTGCGAAGAAACATTGCGCAGGCGTCCTGTGATTTGGTGCAATTTACGCGGTCTGCGGGCCTTTACGCAAGCCACTGATAGCAAACAGGCGCCGATTGGGTCTTCCCAAATGAACGCGCGTTCATTTAAATGGGACTATGGCACGCAAGCAAGGTTCACATTCTGATATTACTGGCCCCAAGGTAAGGGCTGCGGCCCTGAGCCTGATTGCCCGTCATGGCTGTGCTGCTGTGTCTATGCGCCAGATCGCAGCAGAGGTCGGCGTGCAAGTGGGCGCGCTTTACAACTACACGCCAGATAAACAGACGCTTTTGTTTGATCTGATGCGCCGTCATATGGAAAAACTGCTCGCCGCTTACGCAGAGACGCCAATCGCTGGCACCCCGACCCAGCAGCTTGAAGCCTTCACTCGGTTTCACATCAGATACCACGTGCCGCGTCGTGACGAAGTCTTTGTGTCCTACATGGAATTGCGCAATCTGTCGGTTGATAATTTCGCCGTGGTCGAAGGGCTTAGGCGTAATTACGAAGACGCGCTTGAGGGTATTTTGGCCGCAGGTGAAGCGGATGGATCCTTTGCCTTTGAAGATCGCAAAGTCACCGTTTTGTCGCTGATCGCCCAGTTAACGGGTATCACAAATTGGTATCGCGACGACGGGCGGCTAACCCAAGAGCAAGTCGAAGAAATCTATTGTGATTTGGTGCGCCGATCCGTCGCCGCAGTGCGTTAACACTTTACAAGCATTAACCTTTTAGGAACGCACGCTGCACATAATTCGTTTCGTGTGCGAAACATTTGACGTCTTAATGCGCCGGTTTGATGAACGTGCCGTTGTTCAGATCGCGGATTGCTGTCTGAATTTCAGCCTTTGTGTTCATCACAATTGGGCCGTGCCACGCAACCGGTTCTTCAATCGGCGCACCTGAGATCAGCAAGAACCGGATGCCTTGGTCGCCGGCTTGCACGGAGACTTCATCGCCCGTCCCAAACCGGATCAAAGTGCGGTTGCCGGACATATCGCGGATGTTGACCTCTTCGCCCATGATCTCTTTTTCCAGCAATATGCCGGACGGTGCAGACGCATCAGAGAAATGACCTGCACCCGCAAAAACGTAAGCAAAGGCGCGGCGGTATGTGTCTACTTTGAACGTTTTGCGCACGCCCGCTGGGACAGAGATATCAAGGTATTGTGGGTCTGCCGCGATCCCATCAACCGGGCCTTTCTTACCCCAGAAATCACCAATAATGACGCGGACCGATGTGCCGTCATCGTCCACGACAGTTGGAATTTCTTTGCCTTCTACGTCCTGATAGCGGGGTGTTGTCATCTTCATCGAACCGGGCAAATTCGCCCACAATTGAAATCCGTGCATCTGCCCGTTTGCATTCCCACGCGGCATTTCTTGGTGTAAAATACCTGACCCTGCAGTCATCCATTGCACGTCACCTGCATTCAAATCGCCTGTGTTGCCAAGGCTATCGGCGTGGGCCACGGACCCGTCCAGCACATATGTGATCGTCTCAATGCCGCGGTGCGGGTGCCATGGGAAACCCTTTTCGAAATCAGCTGGGTTATCATTACGAAAGTCATCAAACAGCAGAAATGGGTCCAGCTCAGAAGGGTCATGGAACCCAAATGCGCGGTGAAGTTTGACACCTGCGCCTTCCATTGTCGCAACGGCGGCGCGGGTCTCAAGTGTGGGGCGAATAGACATTGTGAGTCTCCTTTGATCCAAAGGTAAGGGGCATTGCTGCGCACAACAATATTACGTTCTGTGCGGTTGCGCACAGGATATGTCGGAATTAGAGCAGACGGCGCGATTGGCCTGTCAGAGCGTGGTCAAAACGAAAAGGGATTGAGTATGCGCGTTGGATTTATTGGACTTGGTAATGTTGGTGGCAAATTGGCGGGAAGCCTGTTGCGTAATGGGAAAGACCTGCATGTCTTTGACCTGAATGAGGATTTTATAACGGATTTTGTCGCGAAAGGTGCCACAGCAGGCACAAGTGCCGCGCAACTGATGCGTGATTGCGATGTCGTCGTGACGTGCCTTCCGTCGCCTGCCGCATGCGAAGCAGTCGTGACTGAAATGTTGCCAGAAGTTTGCGATGGCAAAATTTGGATGGAAATGTCCACGACGGACGCGGTTGAGGTTGCGCGCCTCGCCAAAGAGGTGATCGCAAAGGGCGGGGCGGCTGTTGAATGCCCAGTTTCTGGTGGGTGTCACCGGGCGGATACTGGCAATATCAGCATTTTTGCAGGCTGTGATCGCGCGACGTTTGAGCGGGTTTTGCCGATTCTAACCATTTTGGGCCGCCGTGTTTTGCACACTGGCGAGATTGGCACGGCCAGCACGCTGAAGGTTATGACAAATTATTTGGCCACGGCGAATTTACTGACCGTCTGCGAGGCGATGGTGACGATGAAGGCGGCTGGTCTTGATCTGGCGACGACTTATGAGGCGATGAAAATCAGCTCTGGCACGTCGTTTGTGCATGAGACGGAAAGCCAGATGATCTTGAACGGGTGTCGTGACATCAATTTCACAATGGACCTTGTAAAAAAGGACATTGGTTTGTTTCAGACGATTGCGGAACGCCACAATGTGCCGCTTGAGATCAGCCCGCTGATGGTGTCGATCTTTGACGACGGGATCACAAAGTACGGTGAACGCGCCCAGTCCGACGACATCATTCGTAGGCTAGAGGACGCGACGGGTTTGGACATCACAGCCCCCGGTTTCCCGTCTGATATGGTTGACGATGAACCTGAAGAGCCGGGTTATGAAGTTGTGCCAAACCGGTAAGCCTTTCGCAGCGCTGCATGAACAGGTAAAGGGCATTCCAACAAAGAGGGGGCCCTTTCATGTTCAAACCGGATGAAGACGGCGTTTTTGCCGAGGTTCAGGCGTCAGCAGGGCGCAGATTTTTAGCTTGCGGTGTTGTATACACCTTAGGGTTTTTGCTGATCTATGTGGCTTTGGCTGATCCGCCAGCGCTTCATTTGCTGATCCTTGTTTTGGGGCTGGGCATTGGGTCGTTGATCTTGGCGGATGTGCTGCGCCGGGCCACAAAATCCAAAATTCTGATGACGGCAGAGGCGATCATAACCAGTGACGGTCTTGTGCTGGCCCGCATGGACGACATCATCAACGTTGACCGTGGTGCCTTTGCGTTTAAACCGTCGAATGGCTTCACGTTGAAGGTGAAAGCAAAACAATCCCGAGGCTGGGCGCCGGGGTTGTGGTGGCGCTTTGGACGCTATGTGGGCGTGGGCGGAGCAGTGTCTGCTGGCCAATCAAAATTCATGGCCGAGCAGATTGCCTTACGTGTCGCCGCACGCGACGGTAGTTAGTCGACTCACAAACAAGCGTTCTGATTAACACAGCGCTGTTTGTGGATCGGCACTTTCGTCAAGCATGTAGCACAGCTGAGGGACAAAACGTGGGGCTGCCACGTTAAAGTTCTCAAAGACGCGTGTCCCAAGACCGATGTCGAGCAGTGGGGTGTAATCAACGCTTGTTTCGATCAAGATGGCGCGCTGGCCGTGCTTTAGGATTGGCAAACGATGTGACACTTCATTGATCGCCGTGTCGTCCAATGGACCCATGGCACCGTTGTCCTTGGACCAAGCAACCGTATAGACCGAATTGCTCGCATCATATGTAAATGCTGTCAGACGGAAATCCGGATTCTGGTCCGTTTGGACGAGCGTTTTCATCAGACCCTCCATACCCTCAAGATAGGCAGGTGTGATCACGGCGGTTTCCCGGCTGACCATGTCGGTCATCACTGTGGCAGCCTGTGTTGCGTGCGTTTGCGCCCGGAATGCTGCGAAATACGTTACCAAAGAGAACGTGATGAGAGAAAGCAGTGGCACCATGAACAGAAGTTCGATGGATGCCGAGCCGTCATCGCTTTTGCGAAAGTCAGCTGCTGCTGCGCGAATACGAGGCATAGGTATCATTTGTATGGCTCCACAACGAAGGATGAGGTTGCAACAAGCGCATATTCATCGCCTATCGTTTGTGATGCTGCTCCAACAGCGCTGGTTGGCAACATTGGCGCAAACAAGGCGCAAGCCCGCAGGATCATTAGCTCGTTGTTGCCACCAGAGGTCCAGTTGATCACTGGTTCGCCGGTTGCAGAACGGTCCACACAATCACTTTGTGCGCTCATGGGCGTCCAAGCTCTTATATTCTTACGTACCATTTCCAGCTTAACGCTGGTCATGCAGTTAGGAATAATTGAGGCTGCCTCACAGATCATCTCTTTAAGATTATTATGTGATGGATCCTCGACCGCGCCGATCCGTACTTGGCGGACTGTCACGTCGACAGCACGCTCTAACATCACGTTACGAAGGCCGATCATCCCGCTTTCGTAAGATGCAGCAAAGAAGAACATTGCAGCAGGCAGGACCATCATAAATTCGAGAGTACTGGTGCCATCTTCCTTTCGGTAGAAGGACTTGCAGGCGTGGGCCATGCTTTGGATAGGGTTCATCATTGTGTCAACCTCAGTTGTGTCACCTGACGGGCGATCGCTTCGAACACAGAATTCAAGTCGTTGCCGTTGGTGTTGTAGTAATGGTTCGCGTCCGTCGCACAGGCAGCCATAACCGCTTCACCGTTGTAGCTAGCCTCAAAGGCGATTGCGAAGACCTGCACGTTCGCTTCCTTGGCTGCTGAGCAAGACGCTGCAAGAAGCGCATTACCTTCATCGCGAGAGTAGCGGTTTTCTGTGAACTCAGACTCATTGTGTTTGTTCGTGAACACGTTGTTATTGTACCAGTTGGTAACGGGACGCTGACCCCAAACTGCATAATGGCTTGGTGCGCTGTAAAACTGATCCCTGATCCGTGTCGACTGGGTGTTTTGACCATCGGTCATAACAACAAGAACTTTACGCGTGTCGTTGGTTTCTGTGTTCGTGGTGAAGTTCACTGGGCGACCTGCAAACGCACCGTCAAGATCGGGTGCGACCATGTCACGTACGGATGGATCAAGCAGTGCGAGACCCCACTTCATGCCCAAGAAGATGGACGTCTGTGTTGTTGGCTGGAACTGCGCAATCTGAGCAACCAGTGCCTCGCGATCCTGAGACAGTGCTGTGACTTCCTCGTGGGATTTGTTTGGACAGTTAGAGTTGCTCATCGACGTGCCCGAAGACCAGTGGTCGAGGTGCTGACCTTGGTCATACGTTTGGCCTGCATCAATCCCGGTGGACGAAAAGTCAGCGTCCGCGAAATCAACACAATGCGAAAAGTTGTGGAGCGAGGTTGTGTTCATGCGGTCAAACAGGGTCCGTCCAATGTTCACATGCTCTGAATAGGGCACAAGTGACAATGAAACGCGGTCTTTGTTGTTGGCATGAAGGGCCGTGTTCACGAACGTTGTCGCTGCAGTCTTCATCGCCTGCATCTTTGTCTCGCCCGTGTTGTGGCCGTCCGCGTCTTTCGTCGCGTGCCGCATAGAGCCGGATATATCGAGGACCAAGGAGATTTCAACATTACCAACACCTTGAATGGCGGTCGATTGCGCTTTCGCGTCAAGTTGATCGATGCCCACCATGTTCAGAAAGAAAGTGTTTATGGGTTGATCCACGTTCACTTCGACTGATCGGTTGTTAATGTTCTCAGTCACGATTGCGGGACCGTCAAGGTATTCAGACAGACCTGCTTTTGCGAAATAATCGTCTACAATAGCGACGCCTTGGCCGATGTCTGTAAATTCGAGGTTCGCTGCAGCAAGTGCTGCCCGGTCTGCCGTGTCTTGGATGACAGCCCGCTTACTTTCGAAACGCATGAAGTCTACGGCCATGCCGCCGAGGATTAACATCATTGGAATGAGGAACAGTGCGAATACGACTAAAGAGCCGTCCTCGCGAGCAATAAAGTTCCTGACTATAAACTGCCTGTTGGCAAGTTCTCTGCGGTCATCGCAGGTGTGTTTGTGGCGCATGAACGTGTTCCCTAATTAAGCTGCACAAACGGTCGGTCCCCATACCTTTTGCTTGTGCCCAAGTGATATGGAGAATGGTTAAGACGTCGATATTTGTCCGAATTGTGGCGGAACGGGATGAAACAAGGCCGAAAAAAGGTGCGCAATGTGGCAGAATGGTGAGACGCTTGAAAATAAGGCCGATGCCTGTGCCTGACAGGTCCAACGTTTTTCAATGATTATTTTGGTCGAATTTTTGATTGGTGACTGATTTGGAAACGGTTTTTCGAGATGAGTTCGATTGTTTACGAATTAGCGCGCCGCCATTAACTAATCTGAGAATCGAGTTGGCTGAAAATTGCGCTCTTGTCCTCGACTCTTTGCGCTGATGGCGCGATATTGCACGCATGAGCTTACCCCCTGGATTCATCGACGAGCTGCGCACCAGACTGTCCATTGGGCAAGTCGTTGGCCGAAAGGTGATGTGGGACACCCGCAAGTCCAATCAGGGCAAAGGTGATCTGTGGGCACCGTGTCCGTTCCATCAGGAAAAGTCCGCAAGCTTCCATGTAGATGACCAAAAGGGCTTTTATTACTGCTTTGGCTGCCATGCGAAGGGTGACGCGATATCCTTTGTGCGCGAGACAGAGAATGTGTCGTTCATGGAGGCCGTCCAGATTTTGGCAGGCGAGGCTGGGATGACCATGCCCGCCAGTGATCCACGCGCCCAAGAGAAGGCAGAGCAGCGCACGTCATTGGTCGATGTGATGGAGCAGGCCGTGCAATGGCACAGGTTGCAGTTACAAACCGCCGCTGCCGGGGAAGCCCGCGATTATTTGACCCGCCGCGGCCTGTCGGTTGAAGCACAGGCACGATGGGACATTGGTTTTTCGCCAGATCGCGGCGGCGTGTTGGATCATTTGACTGGTAAGGGGACGGACAAGGCTTTGGTCATTGAAGCGGGTTTGGCTGCTGAAAGTGATCGTGGCGGCGCACCTTATGATCGCTTTCGCGGCCGTATTATCTTTCCGATCCGTGATGCGCGTGGCCGTGCGATTGGCCTTGGTGGCCGCGCGATGGCTGCTGATGCGCGTGCCAAATACCTTAATTCACCCGAGACCCCTTTGTTCGACAAAGGCCGCTCGCTTTACAATCACGGCCCCGCACGAGAGGCCGCTGGCAAGGGCAAGCCGTTGATTGTGGCCGAAGGGTACATGGACGTGATCGCCCTATCTGAGGCTGGCTTTACGTCCTGTGTCGCGCCCTTGGGGACCGCCATCACCGAAAACCAGTTGCGGATGATGTGGCGCATGTCACCAGAGCCGATTATCGCATTGGACGGGGATACCGCTGGTTTGCGGGCTGCGATGCGGGTGATTGATATCGCTTTGCCGCTGTTAGAGGCCGGGCAATCGGTGCGATTTGCCCTGATGCCAGAAGGCATGGACCCCGACGATGTGATCAAACAAAAGGGGGCTGGTGCGATGCAGGCCCTAATCGATCAAGCCATTCCGATGGTGCAATTGCTGTGGCGCCGCGAAACTGAGGGCAAGTCGTATGACAGCCCTGAGCGTAAGGCGGCGTTGGACAAGACGTTGCGCGAAAAGATCAAACTGATTCAGGATCCGTCAATCAGGTCGCATTATGGTGAGGCGATCAAGGAACTGCGCTGGGCGCTGTTCCGGCCCAAAAAGGCGCAATATGTACCCGGTAAGCGTCAGGCTTACGGGAAGGCTGATCCTTGGCATAGCCAAATGAGCCCGGTTGCATCGAACAAATCCTCAGCCCTTGGGGCCGGGGCTGCGAAGATGGAGCATTTGTTGGAGGGCGCAATTCTGGCGACATTGCTTGTTACGCCCGCTGCGATCCTTCCGTTTGAAAGCCAAATTGAACGTATGGATTGTACTGATCCCGTTTATGCAATGCTGCGCGCTGCGATACTGCGCCATGCAGAGGCGGATGATGTGAGACAGGCAATTTTTGATGATCTGGGTGCTGCGCCACTTGAAAATTTGATGTCACAGCCTCATGTGAGGATTCATCCTGCGACAAAGCGGGTCGGAGATCTTGAGTTTGCCAGTTCGTGTCTGTCGGCAGAATTTGACAGTTTGTTTACCCAAAAGAGTTATTCACGGGAATTGCGCGACGGTATGAATGAAATGCAGGGACATGTGGACGAGGGGCTGACATGGCGCCTTACACAGGCTGCGAAATCCATAGATACGTCGGTGCGGCCCGATTCGGATGATACGGCCGATTTTGTGAAGGTTGAAAACGGTTCCATGCTGAACAAAGACGAACGCAGTGTTTTCGGTAAGCTGTTGGAAAATATGCAAAATGCGCGACCTGGCAAGGGCTCCGGCTCCTGATCTGTCGCAACATCGCTAATAAATCGCCTGCCATGTGCTTGCGAATCACACAGATTCGACGTTGATTCGAAAATAACCGAATCATGCGAATCACTTGGTGGACCTTTGGGTCCGTCTGACACGACTTTGAAGGAGCCACCCATGGCCGCTAAGGACAATGACGACCGCAAAGATCGTGACCAGGACGATGGGTCGCTTGATATGAGCCAAGCTGCGGTCAAAAAGATGATCGCGGACGCGCGTGAGCGTGGCTACATTACTTACGATCAGTTGAACGCGGTGCTTCCGCCGGATCAGGTGTCGTCTGACCAGATCGAAGATGTGATGTCGATGTTGTCCGAAATGGGCATTCAGGTGACGGAAGAAGAAGAAAGCGAAGAGGCCGATCAGGGTGGCCGCGAAGTTGCCACTGTTTCGGGCGCGCGTGAACTTGTTCTTGGTGGCGCTGAGGCTGAAAAGCTTGACCGCACTGATGATCCCGTTCGCATGTACCTGCGCGAGATGGGCAGCGTTGAATTGCTGTCCCGCGAAGGCGAAATTGCGATTGCGAAACGCATTGAGGCTGGCCGCAATACGATGATTCTTGGGCTGTGTGAAAGCCCACTGACATTCCAAGCGATCACGATTTGGCGCGACGAATTACTGAGCGAAGACATCTTGTTGCGAGACGTCATTGATCTTGAAACGACCTTTGGGAACACCATCGGCGAAGAAGGCGAAGACGGGGTGGCTGTCGTCGCACCGGGTGCTGAAACTGCTGCAAAGCCTGCGGATGACGAAGCCAAGCCGGAGCTTGACGCTGACGGCAACCCAATTGCCAAAGACGATGACGACGACGAAGACGAGCAAGCCAACATGTCTTTGGCCGCGATGGAAGCTGCGCTAAAGCCACGTGTTCTTGAAACGCTTGACATTATTGCGAGTGATTTTGGCATGTTGTCGGACATGCAAGATGCGCGGATGTCTGCGACATTGAACGAAGACTCGTCTTTTTCCGTTAAGGAAGAGGCCAAATATCAGGCCCTGCGCTCTGAAATTGTTGAAATGGTGAATTCGCTTCACCTGCACAATAACCGTATCGAAGCCCTGATTGACCAGTTGTACGGCATCAACCGCCGGATCATGCAGATCGATAGCTCCATGGTGAAACTGGCTGACCAAGCTCGGATTAACCGTCGCGAGTTCATTGAAGCCTATCGCGGTCGTGAGCTTGATCCAAACTGGCTTGAGGAAATGGGTCTGAAGGCCGGTCGCGGTTGGCAGATGATGGTTGAACGCTCTACCGATAAGATCGAAGGTTTGCGCGGCGATATGGCCCAAGTTGGTCAATATGTCGGTGTTGATATTACTGAATTCCGCCGCATTGTTCAGCA
>JAPKCP010000322.1 GCA_028822885.1 Yoonia sp.
ATTTGGGTATTCTGATTGCACACGCCACAAATCCACCTCTTGCCCCAAGCGGTTGGCCCGTCTATACGCCGCTAGTCGGACTTCAAAATCCGATTCATTTGAAACGCCGTGTGCCCCATTTCCGTCGCTGGACGGGGTCCTCCGGCAATAGGAGAAGCGACAATGTTTAAGTTAAATGAACTGTCCGACAACCCGGGCGCCACCAAATCACGCAAGCGCGTTGCACGTGGTCCTGGTTCCGGCAAAGGTAAGATGGCTGGCCGCGGTATTAAGGGTCAAAAAGCCCGTTCCGGTGTTGCTATCAAGGGCTTTGAGGGCGGCCAGATGCCGATCTATCAACGTCTGCCTAAGCGCGGCTTTAACAACATCAACGCCAAGACGTTCTCTGTTGTGAACCTTGGTTTGATCCAGAAATTCATCGACGCAGGCAAGATCGACGCATCCGCACCGATCACAGAAGATGCATTGATCGCATCCGGCCTCGTACGTCGCCTTAAGGACGGTATTCGCGTTCTTGCTAAGGGTGAATTCACAGCCAAAGTCACTATGTCTGTGCACGGTGCCTCAACTGGCGCTGTTGAAGCTGTTGAAAAGGCGGGCGGAACGCTCACCAAAACTGCACTTACACGCGTAGTTGCTGAGTAATCCCTTGTGAGCGGCTAGATCGTCGCTTACATACCAAACTCAAGTTTTCCCTAACGCCGCCACCCGGGGAACCGTTGGCGGCGTTTTTCATGAGAAGAGACCCATATGGCATCCGCAGCAGAGCAAATGGCATCCAACATGAGCTGGGGGGCGTTCGGCAAAGCAACTGAGTTGCGCCAACGTATCCTGTTCACACTTGGCCTTTTGATCGTTTACCGTCTTGGCACATTCATTCCCGTTCCGGGTATTGATGGTGCTGCCCTCCGTTCCTTCATGGAGGAGGCCCAGTCGGGTATCGGTGGTATCCTATCAATGTTTACCGGCGGTGCGCTGTCTCGGATGGGCATCTTTGCCCTTGGGATCATGCCGTATATCTCTGCATCCATTGTGATTCAGTTGTTGTCCACCATGGTCGATAGCCTGAAGAACCTTAAAAAAGAGGGTGAGCAGGGGCGTCGTAAGATTAACCAGTATACCCGCTATTTGACCGTCATTGTTGCGACTGCACAGGCATTTGGCCTTGCTGCGTCGCTTGAGGCCGGTGGCCTTGCATCCGATCCGGGTTTCTTCTTCCAAGCGTCATGCATCATTACAATTGTTGGTGGCTGTATGTTCCTGATGTGGCTCGGTGAGCAGATCACGGCGCGCGGCATCGGCAACGGTATTTCTCTTATCATCTTCGTTGGTATCATTGCCGAAGTCCCAGCTGCTCTTGCGCAGTTCCTGTCTCAGGGCCGGTCTGGCGCGATTAGCCCGTTGGTTATCGTTGGTGTGATCCTCATGGTGATCGCTGTGCTGACATTCGTTGTCTTCATGGAACGGTCCTTGCGGAAAATTCACATTCAGTATCCACGCCAACAGCGCGGTATGAAGGTCTATGATAGTTCTTCGTCGCACCTGCCGATCAAAGTGAACCCCGCTGGTGTTATGCCTGCCATCTTCGCATCAGCGCTGCTGCTGTTGCCGACGACGATCAGTACATTCTCTGGTGGGTCCTCAAACCCTGTGATGTCCACGATTCTTGCGTACTTTGGTCCCGGCCAGCCGCTTTATCTGATCTTCTTTTCCGCCATGATTATTTTCTTCACGTACTTCTATACGAAAGAAGTTGCGTTTAAGACTGAGGAAGTCGCGGAAAACCTTAAAAACCAGAATGGTTTTGTGCCGGGCATCCGTCCGGGTAAGAAAACTCAGGATTACCTTGATTATGTAGTGAATCGTATTCTGGTCCTAGGGTCTGGCTACCTCGCGTTGGTCGCTTTGATGCCTGAAATCATTCGCGCACAGCTTTCAATCCCTTTTTACTTTGGCGGAACTTCGATCTTGATTATCGTTTCTGTTGGTATGGATACGATCCAGCAGATCCAATCACATCTTTTGGCACACCAGTACGAAGGTTTGATTGAAAAATCGCAACTTCGTGGTAAGCGTGGTGGCGCGAAACGTAAGGGACCGTCACGCCGATGAATATTATTCTGCTAGGTCCGCCAGGCGCGGGTAAAGGTACACAAGCTCGCAAATTGGTCGACGAGCGGAATATGATCCAACTTAGCACAGGCGATATGCTGCGTGCTGCCCGCACGTCGGGTACTGAGATGGGGAAAACGGTCGCGTCTGTAATGGACGCTGGCAATCTTGTTACTGATGAGATCGTGATTGGCTTGATCCGTGAGCAGCTTGAGGCTGACAATGGCGCTGACGGCTATATCTTTGATGGCTTCCCACGGACGTTGCCGCAGGCTGACGCCCTTGGTGCGCTGCTGGCTGAGATGGGTGAGACCCTTGATCGTGTAATTGAGATGCAGGTCGATGACGCGGCACTTGTTGCCCGGATCACGGCTCGGTCGACATGCGGTGGCTGCGGTGAGGTTTATAACGACACCACCAAGCCGATCCCTGCGGACGAGAAGTGCACAAACTGCGGTGAGAACAAGTTTGTGCGCCGTGCAGATGACAATGAAGAAAGTCTCAAGACCCGTTTGCTAGCCTACTACAAGCAGACGTCGCCGCTGGTAGGGTACTACTATGCCAAGGGTGATTTGGCATCGGTCGATGGGTTGGCGTCTATGGATGATGTGGCCGCTTCCATCAACGGGGCTTTGTCGTAACAAATATTTGCACACCTGTTAAAGTTTGCAGGATGCATCGTTGCCGGGGGCTGGTTGGATTTGGGCTGTTTGTGGGGGTAGGGCTTGGCGACTTTAACGCTGAAATTGACTTCTGCGATGACGATGGGGCTAGGTGGTATACTCCAGACTTTTATGCGTGAAATGGAGCATGTCGGTCGCTCCTCATATAGCCTAATTGTGGCTCTTGACCCCACTCCACAACACTTCTAAAAGCCACCATCCCTAATGGGAATCATTTTGTGATGACTGGGTCGCCCCCGTCACTCACAAGCTACCTCGATATGACGCAGCCTGGCGCCTTTTGGTCCGGGCTTCCGTTGTGAAAAAAGGGTCTGGAACGACGGACCCGCAACGTAAAGGAAATGCAACGTGGCACGTATTGCTGGCGTAAACATCCCTACAGGAAAGCGCGTTCCAATCGCACTGACCTACATCACCGGAATCGGCTCTACGACGTCTGTTCAAATCTGCGAAGCGATTGGCATTGAGCTGTCGCGCCGGGTTAATGAACTGTCTGACGCAGAAGTCCTGAAAGTCCGTGAATACATTGACGAACATGTAACGGTTGAAGGTGACCTGCGTCGTGAGACACAGATGAACATCAAGCGTTTGATGGATCTTGGCTGCTACCGTGGCCTGCGTCACCGTCGTAACCTTCCTGTGCGCGGTCAGCGTACATCAACCAACGCACGTACACGCAAGGGCCCTGCAAAGGCCATTGCTGGTAAGAAGAAATAAGGGAGGGCATCAGATATGG
>JAPKCP010000323.1 GCA_028822885.1 Yoonia sp.
TCCCACGCCGGCAAAAGCAAACCGCCATTGCGTTAATACTGTGGGGCCAATGTCGAGTATCTCGCAGATAGTCTTGGGATCGTAACCCGCGTCCAAGAGTAAAAATGCTCGGGCACGCTTCCATACAAGCGCATCGACCTTGCGCCGACGGCAAATGGCCTGAAGTGTAGATCGATGGTCCTCACTCAAGGTCATAGATTGTGTTGGTTTGTCCATGCGGTCATCATGCAGGATATGACACGAAAAGCCGTGCGACCGATTGACTCGGACCAAACTCTGAAACTCAGGTCAATTCAGGCGTATGAGTATAACATAATTAACTGATGCGGGCGAATGCAATCTTGTTAATGTGACTGCTTGACCGTCTAATCGGAAGTCTTTGATCTGTGCCCCTCCTTACTCAAAGGCCCTAGAAAGTGCCTAATTAGCACTATTCTTGAAAATCTTCCGGCATCAATTCTTTCCAAAACGCAAAAATCTGGACCACATTCAAGGCAGACATCCACCCATGCTTTTCAAAATCAAGTCGTGCTACTCCATCCAAGCGAGCCATAAATAATCTTCTGTCAGCATCACACTGTGTTGGTCTCCGTCCTGCAACCAAGTCACGCACAATGGCCAACTTACGCTCTTGCTCTGACGTAGGGGGGGCTTCAACAACGAGTGCTACATAGTCTTCATGCAATGCCACCTGTAAATAGCTGAAGGAGTTTTGCACACCTTTCCGCCCAGACACATACGCGAGCTTACCGAACACATACTCAGCCCCATGTTCTGCAATCCACTGATTCGCCAGACGGTCGCTGACCCCTGCCCTACAAGGGTCGCATAAACGGGTGAGTTGCGGACCTCTGCCCCGTCATCGATATCCAAAATGGCGAGCTGCGGGTTCTCTTTGATCTTGAACCGGATGTGCGTAACCGACCGTCCCATCTTCCAGGTTTCAGGTGTCACAATGATGTCGCTTGTCTTGTTAACCTCAGCAACTGCGGGCTTAATGACTTTCGCATTCAGCTGCTTGAAGACTTCGTAATAGGTACTGTCATTGACCCCCATTAAGCGACGAGACGTGTCCAGCGCCCACCAGCCAGTGCTGCGCGTCCGTACAAAACAGTAACAGTTTTCGTATAAAGCCAGCGCATGGCCCGAGGTGAATCGCTTTTGAATGTTAAGGTTAATCAGGGCGAAAACTTTAGGGCCATTCAGCTTCTCAGCAAGTGCAGAAGAATACGAATATTCGCACACGCCGCTCTTTAATTTTGCATAAGCAAGCAGGCTCGACACGCCCCACTCCTGCTCTCCATTTTCGTCAAGCATGTCCCATTCAGCCAATGTCTCAACCAAGCCACGCAACGACGCCTTGAGCGTTTCCATGTCGTTCGAATTATAACTGATCATTGCGCACAGCGTGCGAGCGTCAATCATGTGTTTGCTCTGATGCACCAGCGTGTCGTATGCGTTCAGCAACAGCACGTTCGACAGCTTACGTTGCAACAACGTCAGGTTGCCACTGAATTGAATTGCAGCGACATTCTTTTTGACTGACCCCCGACGCAGCGGGCCAGTTAGGTCTTTGGGTGTCTGCTCTTTGCGCACTGGCGTGCCTTGTTGGCGGCGATGTAATCAGAGCATAGTCCAAAAGGAACCTGTAACAACAATACATAAGGCACCTCAAAGTTCGCATATGACGTCCTGCAAGCGGGCACTTAAGCTAAACACACTCTCAGTTCAGCCTTCTAAAAAGTACCCAGTTGCGGGACAGTATCTAAGTCAAACCCTGAGAACAGGCACTAACATTAAGCAAACTGAGTCTGGGCACCTCATTTCCTGAGAGTCGTCACCTTACTCCCTGCTTACCAGTCCCCCTGCACCTGTATCTGGATACCTTTGGGCCTGTATTTAGGTCCCTAGTGTCCCACAGGCAGTTGATAATGGACACTTTTTTGATCCTAAAGCTCTTAAAGAATCTAAACAGTTTATGCCTGTTGTTACTTTCAGATAATTATCCAAATTAGGCTCTAATATCCGCAAATATAACATTCTGATTCTCATTTGCAGTTCCATATGCGATACTTCCTGCGGAATAAGGCAAACTCGCGGACATCGTGGTATCACAATGGCATCAGTAGAAAAACCACCCCTACCCCCATATATGAACATTGATCCTGAGCTCGCTGCAAGTAAGCTTTCTGCTCCCATAGACACAACGCGATTCGCGAAAGCAGCGACTTTTGCTGCAAGAGGTCGAGAGGATCTTACCAAGCGTGGACACGCTCCCGATGGACAGAAACGGCTCCGCAGTTTTTCCACATGGGAGGTTTGCCGTTACTTGATTCCCGTCGCCACGTCGCATTTCCGCAGAGTCATTAAGGCGCATCCAGATCTCCCTCAAGGGACAGGCGACGGAAACTCAAAATGGCTCACCCTTGAAGAGGTCCTGACACTGCGCAAACACTTTGCAGCTGAAGGTGCCACTGGCAAAGATTATATGCCATGGCGTCCAGAAGGTCTCGATGCAAAAATTATAGCAGTTGCAAACTTCAAAGGTGGCGTTGGTAAAACCTCAACAGCGGCCCCCCTTGCAATGTCTGCAGCACTGGATGGATACAAAGTCCTTGTCATTGATCTCGATAGCCAAGGCTCAATGACCTCGATTATGGGTGGTAAGGTTGAAGACGAATGGCAAACAGCCTTCCCATTGATGGCCAAGGACTATGCTATAGAAGTTGTTGCTGAAAACCGGTTGCGTGTGGCCCGGGGTGAGCCCTCCCCCCTGCCCTTGGTTACCTCACCATTAACGCTTTGGCGGCGGCAGATATCCTTTTGGTTCCGCTTGGGGCATCGTTCTTGGAGTTTGACAGCACGGGCCGGTTTTTCGACATGCTCTATAGCACATTCGCTTCTATCGAAGACGGTGAGAACACAATCCGGCAACGCGATGGTCTGCCGGATGTGAAATTCGAATGGGATGCCGTTCGCGCCATTGTTACGCGCTTTGATGCGTCCCAGCAAACTGACCTTGCCAATGTTGTGCAAGCTTACTTTGGGGACTTTATGACGACCTATCGCCAAGAAGTGACAGCTATGATTGGCCAAGCGGGTGAACGGCATCTACGAGGTGGATTACCGTGACTACAACCGCGACACTTATGTGCGGGGCCGTGAAACGTTTGATCGGACGTGGGCAGAAGTTAAGGAAGTGTTACTTGGGACATTGTGGCGCGATCAGCACCGCAGTCAACGACCAAAATGGGTCGACGAAAGGCACGACCGCTTCCTGTCAAAGGCAACGAAATGCAGTTGTCCCGTGGCGTGAAATTGACACAATCCAGTGACAGTAAAGGGTACTTCATCCGTATCACAGGCCCGTCGGTGGATTCAGAAACACTAGACGCCGCCATGCAGCAAATCGCACATTTGTTCGAATCGCCGTAGGGGGTGAAATTCTGGTGGCATCAATAGGTTAAAGTTAGTCTAATCACGATCAAACATAGCACGCCACACAATTTTGAAGTCTGCCA
>JAPKCP010000324.1 GCA_028822885.1 Yoonia sp.
GTCCGTCAGGGCTTGGGTGTGTCGATTGTCTCCACCTCTAAAGGTGTGATGTCGGATGCTAGCGCACGGGCGGCCAACATTGGCGGCGAAGTGCTCTGCACCGTATTCTAAGGAGAACACGATGTCTCGTATTGGTAAGAAAATGGTTGAACTGGCAGAAGGTGTTTCTGCATCTGTGTCTGGTCAAACCATTGAAGTGAAAGGCCCTAAGGGGACCCGGACCTTCAAAGCAACAGACGACGTGACGATCACTGTAGACGGCCAGTCCGTTTCAGTGACCCCACGTGGTAAATCCAAGCGCGCGCGTCAACAGTGGGGCATGAGCCGCACGATGATCGCAAACTTGGCCACCGGCGTCACTGATGGTTTCAAGAAAGAACTTGAAATCAACGGTGTTGGTTATCGTGCAACAATGCAGGGCAGCAATGTCTTGAAATTGGCTCTCGGTTACTCACATGACGTCAACTTTGATGTGCCAGAAGGGGTTACAGTTACTGCACCCAAGCAGACTATAATCATCGTGGAAGGTATCGACCAACAGCTTGTAGGTCAGGTCGCGGCGAATATCCGCGCTTGGCGTAAGCCCGAGCCATATAAAGGCAAAGGCATCAAGTACAAGGACGAGTACATCTTCCGCAAAGAAGGCAAGAAGAAGTAAGGACGCAGACAATGGCAAACAGCAAAAGAGATCTGTTTCTGAAGCGCCGCATGCGCGTCCGGAACAAACTGCGGAAAGTTACAGCCAACCAGGGTCGCCCCCGGTTGTCCGTGCACCGTTCAAACAAAAACATCAGCGTCCAGCTGATCGACGATGTAAACGGCGTGACACTCGCGTCTGCTTCATCGCTCGAAAAAGGCCTGGGCGTTGTAGGGACAAACAACCTCGCAGCAGCGACCAAAGTGGGCGTGGCAATTGCCGAGCGTGCTAAGAAAGCTGGCGTTGAGGTATGTTTCTTCGATCGTGGTGGTTTCCTCTTCCACGGTAAGATCAAAGCATTGGCCGAAGCGGCCCGTGAAGGCGGTCTGAAAGTCTAAGCGAACAGTAGGCGGCTTGGGTTCACTCAGGCCGCCTCGATAATCGGGGTTGTGCCACGGCACCTCACTGCGATTGCATAAACACCGGCGCTTGTCGCCACTCTGATAAGGACTGCATCTATGGCAGAACGTGATAACAACCGGGGCGGCAATCGTCGCAACCGTGAAGAGCAAACACCAGAGTTCGCTGACCGTCTGGTCGCGATCAACCGTGTATCCAAGACCGTTAAGGGTGGTAAGCGCTTTGGCTTTGCCGCGCTTGTCGTTGTTGGCGACCAAAAAGGCCGCGTCGGCTTTGGTAAGGGTAAAGCGAAGGAAGTTCCTGAAGCTATCCGCAAAGCCACTGAGCAAGCAAAGCGTCAGATGATCCGTGTTGCGTTGAAAGACGGCCGCACGTTGCACCATGATGTAGCTGGACGCCACGGCGCCGGCAAAGTCATCATGCGGACAGCCCCTGCGGGTACCGGCATTATTGCTGGTGGTCCAATGCGTGCTGTGTTCGAAATGCTGGGTGTGCAGGACGTTGTGTCCAAGTCCATCGGCTCTGCGAACCCATATAACATGATCCGCGCAACGATCGACGGCTTGAAGGCCGAGCAGTCACCACGCAACGTCGCACAGCGTCGCGGCAAAAAGGTTGCTGACATCCTTCCAAAGCGTGATGAAGCGCCAGCAGCTGAAGCAGCCGCTGAAACTGAGGAGGCCTAAATCATGGCTAAGACAATTGTCGTAAAGCAGATTGGTTCGCCAATCCGTCGTCCAGCGAAACAGCGTGCAACGCTTGTTGGTTTGGGCTTGAACAAAATGAACCGTACCAAAGAACTGGAAGACACGCCTTCCGTTCGCGGCATGGTCAACAAGATTTCTCATATGGTTGAGATCATCGAAGAAAAGGGCTGAGGCCTGACACTTTGTAGGGCAGGGGAGACCTTGCCATCGAAATAGAGGACGCCTCGCAGGAAACTGCGAGGCGTTTTTTTTGTTTGACAAACATGTTTTGTATATACATAATGTAATTACAAGTCCGCGAAGACGGAACTGGCAAGTGTGGAGAGATACTATGGCTACGGATACAAACACACTACAGGGACAGAGCAGATATGTTCGAATACGAATGGAACGAAGGCAAACGCAGTACGAACCTCGAGAAACACGGTATTGACTTTGAAGACGCAGTCTATGTTTTTGCCAGAAATGTTCTGATACTTTCAGATATTAGGTCAGAGTACGGCGAAGACCGCAAAATTGCGGTCGGTTACGTCGATCAAGGTCTTTTGGTCGTGGTGTTTACTGATCGCGGGGATACACGAAGGTTAATTTCCGCGCGACGCGGAGGAAGACGAGATCATGAGCGATACAAAGCGTATTTCACTTGATGAACTTCTCGCCCGTAAGGCGCGGGGTGAGGGGCCAAAGCTGGCTCCCGGTTTCAGCGATGAAAATCTGCCCGACGACTTCTGGGACAATGCCGAAGTTGTCATGCCCAGATCTAAGAAGGCTATCAGTCTTCGTGTCGACCCCGATGTCTTGGACTTTTTCAAAGAACAAGGTGGGGGCCATTTAACACGTATGCACGCGGTCTTGCGAGCGTATGTTGAAGCACAAAAGCGTTTGCACAACACTTGATTGATTTTCGAACGTCCTGCCGGGAAGATTTACCTTCGCGCTGACGCACGCATCGGGCCTAAGTTCAGAAGTTAACCGCTGGAGTTTTTTAAGAGGTCGACACGCTGCAAATAGCCGCCTTCTTCCGGCGACCAAAAATCCCAAATCCAAGCAAAGCCGATCCGAAAAGTAGCGCAGACCCCGGCAACGGGATGGGCGCAACTGCTGCCACGCCCCATTCGCCAATTGATGTCGCACCCCCAATGCTTTCGAATGAATCTGCTGGAAAAAAGACTGAACCGCCTGTGGCGCCTGCAAGCATATCCCCATATGATAGTTCGCTGAGAGTCCACGTAGCCGAACCGGTAAACGCCAAAGATCCAGCCGTAAAATTAACGGTATTGTCGGATGAAAACGCCCAAATGTTCAGTCCGGTGTCTGTAGGGCTGTCGCGGTAAAGCTGTGGTGTATTTCTTGCCGGGTTATTTGCATTTGTTAAATCACCGCTGACCAATGCGTAGTCCAACGGGCTACCAGCGCCACCATAAAATTGGTCAAGATAGATGCCTATAAAACCGCTCCCGCTTGCACTCACTGCTGAGAACCCAGCTTCTGCTGTAATGGTCACTTGGTTGATGATGCTAAGGTCAACGGATAGGACTGTCGCGGCATGCGCGGTGGCCGGTAAGGTCGCGATGGCTGACAAGAGCCACGCTGCACAAATCTTCATCCCAGTCTCCTTCCCGGCGAATACGCCAAGGACTCAAAAACAACGCAACTATGACGCGCAAAGAACCCTACAGATTATCTACTGAACGCTTAAGGCGACATTTTGTTTGCATTGCGTTGTTTTTGACAGATTTGAGTAATGGGTC
>JAPKCP010000325.1 GCA_028822885.1 Yoonia sp.
ACAGAAACTGACGAAACGTTAGGGTGCAACACTGATCAATCGGGCAATGCCTACCGCCGCTTCCGTTTCTTCGGGGCTTTCAATTTTGACACCAATTACGCGCGTTCGAATAGCACCCCAAATAGGGTTAGAAGCGCCACCGCCTGCGGTATAAATTACGTCGGGCTCCACCGCTCCGAATTCGGCCATGGCTGCGTAGCATTGAGCCTCAATGCGCGCGATGCTTTCCATCAAGCCATGCAGAAAGACCACATCCGATCGGGGCCGAGGCGCCAAGCGCGGGGCCAAGTTGACGTCGTTAACTGGAAACCTCTCACCTGGTTTCAAAAGGGGGTAATAGTCCAGATCACTGGCGGTTTCAGGGTCGATCTGGGCTGACAGGGTCTGCAATTCTTCCACAGAAAAAAAGTGCTTCAGCACTCCACCACCCGTGTTTGATGCCCCGCCAACAAGCCAATAGTCACCAAGTTTGTGAGAATACAATCCAATTTCTGGAGCGTCAATTCGCGTGGGGCTCAGTAATTTTATGGCCATCGTGGTCCCAAGTGAGGTCACGGCAGCACCTAACCGCAGCGGCGCACAAGCAAGAAACGCAGCAATACTGTCGGTCGTGCCAGCATGGATCTGCGCGGTCTTGGAAAGGCCAAAATACGTGGCGACATCAGCCGCAATCGGCGCGATCAGGTGGCCGGCAGGTTTGACTGTTGGCAACAACTCTATCCGCACACCAGCGGCGGCGGCCCATGCGGGCCAGCGTTTTGTTTCGGGGTCGTAGCCAGTTTTTAATGCGTTGTTCTCGTCCGACCAACCGCCCTGGTTGGCCATTTCCGGGCTCAACAGTTTCGCAGTAACAAAATCCGCTTGATGCAACATATGTACCGCACGCCCATCAGTGTCTGCTGCCTGCAGGCACATCATGCGAGCTAACGCTGATCCAGTGCCGCGGGTGATATGTGGGTCTGGCGCATGGCGCGCAATGGCCTCAGCCTCGGCGGTAAAGCCACTAGAATTGTACATCAGTCCACGCGTCACGGGTGTAAGGTCTGCATCGACCAGAACCATGCTACCCGATGTCCCATCGACGCCGATGTGGGCAATCTGCTTGGGGTCGAGCCCGATATCGCGCATCGCGCAGATTTGGTTGGTTATGCAGTGGGCCGCACCATCCCACCACAACCGCGCGTCGATGTTATCAGGATCTTGCGGACCATATTCAGCCCGCGCCATCGACACCACTGTTCCTGCCGCGTCTACAACAGCAGAGCGAATGCCAGAGGTGCCCAGATCAATGCCAAGGGAAAGCATGCTCATGTCTGTGCAGCCAAAGCCTGTCGATATTTTTCGGCGTCCCAGTTGAGTAATTCAGCTTCTGCTTCGGCCCCGATCGGACTTGCTGTCCAGTCGACGGGTAAGCGGCTGAGCAGGTCAGACAAGCATCGCAACATCGCCCTTTGCGCTGGCGTCGCCCCGTCACGCAATAACATTCCCTTGCCTTTGACTAAAATGGCAGGCGGTGCTGCACCGTGATCTTTCAAAGGCAGTGCCGGCCCAAGAAATACAACATGGTCGGGGTAATAGGACCCGGAAATCGCTAAGTCAGCAGCGCGATCGTCCTGCGCCATCCAGCTCTCAGGCGTCCATTCGAATCCGTCAGCCGCTGGGTCCGTAGGGGTCGTCCCATTATTGGGGAGAGTTGGCATTTCCAGCCGTGCCTCGACGTCGTCCATCAACCGTGCGGTCGCACCAACGCTATCTGCACAACAAATCAGTCCGTGGTTTTCCAGCACGATGATTTGGGTGTCTACATGCACTCGTGCCATGATTTCGCGGGTCAACCGCAGGCCAGGTTTTGCATAGGGCACGCGGACAAACGGCAGGCCCTTAAGCTTGGCATCCAAGGCGATGCGCCCCTCAGGGCTAATGCAATGGGTGAGTGTCGCAATGGAATGCGTGTGGGCCACTACGGCCCAATCAAGTGCTGCATGGAATGTCGTTTCGATCGACGGGCGCAACGTGATGGCCGGATCAAGAACCGTGTCCTTGCAACTGCCATCTCCTGCGCCATTTGCTTGCGCCTTGGCAGCATTGCGATCCACGGCGACGAAGATGTTTTTGGTTTGTGCGTCGGCCAACTCGGTGCCCGACGCCTTGATCCACATAACAGCGCCATCTTTGATCGAGGTATTCCCGCCTGCACCCTGCACCCGCAAAGGATCTTTCCCAAGGACTGCTGATAGTGCGCGGAAATCGTCCGTGAGTAGATCTTGCATAGTGTTACCTTAGCGTTTGAATTGAAAAATTTGGGGCAACCATCTGTTTCGTCGTCAAAAGCCGGTTGAGGTTGTATTCGACCTCGCCCGAACTGAACGCCGCAGCATCAATGCCACCCCGTACAAATAAAGTGCTCCATCCGGCATTCGCAGCCCCTGCAATGTCATGCTCCAAGCTGTCCCCAACCATGATGCAGCGATCAGGCGCGACGCGCATCGCCGTCTCAACCGCGCGAAACACCGGTTCATGGGGTTTGCCGTAAAACGTTACATCCCCACCAGCATCTGCAATTGCATGGGCCAAAGCCCCCGGCGACACAGCCAAAGCCCCACCTGCACGAGGTGATTTTCGATCAGGGTTGGAACAATAAACCGGCAATTTCTTGGCGATGATTTCATCACGTAGCTTATCCAACGTATCGATGGACAGTGCCGCGTCGCCTTCTGGCAGGCCCATTATAAGGACGAATTCGGCCTGCGCCAGATCAGCCTCAAACGACAGATCCAGACCAAGGGCCCATTGCGCCGCGTCACGGGGTGCTGCTGAAACTACATAAGCACGTCGTCCAGGCAATTTACCTTTGGCGGCGTCCTGCCACAGCGCTTCGCCAGACGTCATGACACTGTCAAACAAGTCCGACGCAAACCCTTTTTCAGCAATCCGCACTGTATTCAGGTCAGCGCGTTTGCCAGAGTTGGACAGAACAGCCAAACGTACGCCGGACGCAGCAAGACCGGTCAGGGCCTCAACCGCGCCGACGTAGGGCGTCGTGCCGTCATGCAAGACGCCCCATTGATCAAGGACCACCGCATCAAATTGATCCGCAATCTGCGCGATGCTATCAATCAGACGCGTCATACGATTACGGCTTGTCTGCGGTAGGTGGTACAAGGCCCGCTAGATAGGCCTCCACCTCGTCGGACTTTAGCGCTGGCGCGACTTTATCGGCCGTCCCTGCTGGCATGTCACCAAAGTAGAACTGGAAGCCCGGGATGGTCTGACGGCGCTTGCGGATCGGCATGCCCTCGTACGGGAAGACATCAGAACGCGCGTTGGCGACCTTGTCGTGGCAAGCAAGAATATAATCGGCGCGCTTGTCCATTTCCTCGACAGACTTCCAGCCTTCATAGGAATTTACGAAACGTGCGGGCACCCAATACCGCCACATCTCTGCGGGGTTTGGCTCCATGTTACGCTCTTGGAAGATCGCATCACCGGCAATGACGATATCGCC
>JAPKCP010000047.1 GCA_028822885.1 Yoonia sp.
ACAACCCAGTCTACTGTTACTGCGCCGTCTTCGTCGTTACGAAAGTTCTTGATAAAGTTAAGCATGTGTTCCCTCCTCAGGGTATCGCTAGATTTTCAGTTCCCGCTGCGGATCATCTCGTGCCGGCCTCTTATTGGCTCAATCCCCGTGTTGGTGAGTTACTTTTGACCCTTGAATGCGGCGGCAGTTTGTCTTCATTGGTACAATTTTATGTGTCTGCCTAAAAGGTTGATATAATCGTGTAAAATTCTGTTCTAATTAATTTTTAGTTAGAGTGCAGCTGAAACTAGGCACCTGCTTCGTTGCGAAATTGCGTCCAATGCGATTAGATTCGGGCGCTTGTTTGTGTTTTGGTAGCAATTATATGCGAAAATTGCTTGATTAGCTTTAATAAGAAACGTTGGTAGGACATCCATCATGTATATCCGAACCGCTTTTGCAGCGGCGCTTGCGCTTTTGTGCGTGGCTGGGCCTATTTCGGCAGAGATAAAGCGCCTTCAACCCGACTTTACATTCCGGCGGGTGACTGTCCCCACTGCAGGCACGTCGAATAGAATTAGCGTTCAGGTGGCGCCGCGTGCGCCCACATCCCCACTTGCTGCGGGCACTGTCGTGGCGGCCCAACCTCAACAACCTCGTAGTCTGGGGATGGAGTGGTTCTGGTCCAATATTTCTCCTGCGCGCGCTGATAGTGGCCCCGGACGACTTGAGGCAGCGTTGAACCTCATCAACAATCCACCGACGGGGAATTCCATCGCTGCCCCGCGTTTGCAGACCTTACAAGATATTGCACAAGCCCACGGGTTGACGATCTTGCGCGAAACAGTTGGAACAAATGTCTCGCCTGCGCTGGTTCTGGCCTTGATCTCAATCGAAAGTGCTGGGCAAGCCACTGCTGAAAGCCACGCTGGCGCAGTTGGTCTGATGCAATTGATGCCCGCAACGGCCGAGCGGTTTGGTGTGACAGACCGCGAGAGCCCAACTGAGAATATCAAAGCGGGCGTTGCTTACCTCGATTGGCTCATGGATCACTTTGATAAAGACCCAATTTTGGTCCTTGCTGGATATAATGCAGGGGAAGGGGCCGTGCGTGATAACAATGGCGTCCCTCCTTACCCAGAGACGCGGGCCTATGTCCCCAAAGTTCTGGCCGCCTTTAACGTTGCAAAGGGGTTGTGCCAAACACCGCCACAACTTGTGACGGATGGCTGTGTTTTTGCGGTTTCTAACCGTTAGCAGGCCCCAATTTCGCCAAAACAACTTTTTTGGAAGACATTAAAGCAAAGAAGGGCCGGATCATTGCAGTGATACGGCCCTTCTCTATACGAACGTCACGTTTTAGTGGATATGCGCGTCAGTTGCGGCTCGCAATTCAGCCTCAGACACGCCCTCGGCAGTCTCCACAATCTTCAAACCACCCTCAACAACGTCTAACACGCCAAGGTTTGTGATAATCCGGTCAACGACTGCTTGCCCAGTCAACGGCAACGTGCAGGCCTTCAAAACTTTACTATCGCCATGCTTATTGGTGTGATCCATCACAACAACAACGCGACCGACGCCTGCGACAAGATCCATAGCACCGCCCATGCCTTTGACCAGCTTGCCCGGAATCATCCAATTCGCCAGATCCCCGTTTTCAGCAACTTCCATCGCACCAAGAATAGCCATTGCGATCTTGCCACCGCGGATCATCCCAAATGACTGTGCCGAATCGAAATACGCAGTCTGCGGCAGTTCCGTGATCGTTTGCTTGCCAGCATTTATTAGATCGGCGTCAATCGCGTCCTCAGTTGGAAATGGACCCATGCCCAGCATGCCATTCTCAGATTGTAGGGTCACTTCGACGCCCTCGGGAATATAGTTGGACACTAATGTCGGAATCCCGATGCCAAGGTTCACATAGGTGCCGTCTTCAAGCTCTTGCGCCGCACGAGCAGCCATTTGGTTGCGATCCCACATTATGCGCTCCTCACTGTGCGTTGTTCGATACGTTTTTCGTGATCACCTTGGATGATCCGGTGCACATAAATACCTGGAAGATGGATATGATCAGGGTCAAGGCTACCTGTTGGTACGATTTCTTCAACTTCGACCACACAGATTTTACCGCACATCGCAGCAGGTGGGTTAAAGTTACGGGCCGTTTTGCGAAAAATTAGATTACCCGTCTCGTCTGCTTTCCACGCCTTCACGATGGCCAAGTCGGCAACGATGCCTTCTTCCATGATGTAGGTCTGACCGTTAAAATCTTTATGTTCTTTACCATCTGCGATCACAGTGCCAACGCCAGTTTTTGTGTAAAAGCCGGGGATCCCGCAGCCGCCAGCGCGCATACGTTCGGCCAATGTGCCTTGTGGGTTGAATTCGAGTTCAAGCTCACCTGACAAATACTGGCGCATAAATTCAGCGTTTTCACCAACATAAGATGAGATCATCTTTTTGACTTGCCGAGTTTGCAGCAATATTCCGATACCGAAATCGTCAACGCCGGCATTGTTTGACGCAAACGTCATGTCTTTGGTACCAGCGTCCTTGATGGCGCCCAGAAGAAGCTCTGGAATGCCGCAAAGGCCAAAACCGCCCGCCGCAATAAACATCCCGTCGTGCAGTAAGCCATCAAGGGCCGCCGCCGCGTTGGGGTAAATCTTCTTCATGCCAAACATCTCCCTTTGTTTGTCAGCTTTGATGCCGACGCAGGGCGGGAGAGTCAATAAAATGCGGCGGTGCAGCGTGAATTGTTGCAACCGGTTGCATTGAATCGCCGCAGCACCTGCCCATTGTTGGGCTGGGCTGTGTGACTAGTCGGCTTTCTTCACGACGGGTTTTTTCTTTGCTACTGGTTTTTTCTTGGCCGCGGGCTTTTTCGCAGCAGCCTTTTTCTTTGGCGCAGCTTTCTTCTTGACAGTTTTACCAGATTTTGCTGCCCGTTCATCGATCAAATCAACGGCGTGGGCGATGGTTAGTTCAGCTGGATCAATTGTGTCGGGGATTGTTGCGTTAATTTTTTCCCACTTCACGTACGGGCCGTATTTGCCGTCATAGATATTTATCGGGCCACCGGCCTCTGGATGTTCACCCAGTTCACGGATTGGCGCAGCGGCTTTACCACGCGCCCCACGCGATGCGATCTTTTCGGCGAGCAACTGCACGGCACGGTTCATGCCCACGGTCCAAACTTCGTCGATACCCTCAAGGTTTGCATTTGTACCGCCACGATGTGACGTGCTTTCCGCATGTTTCAGATATGGACCGTATCGTCCAATATTTGCCCAGACCATGATGCCATCTTCGGGGTGTGGTCCGATTTCACGTGGGAGCTCTAGAAGCTTTACAGCCTCCGCGAGCGCAACCTCTTCTGGATTCCAATCAGGTGGAACGCCCTGACGTGGTGGCTTTTTGTTTTCTTCGGTGATCGGTCCACGTTGAATATATGGACCGAAACGGCCCTTAAAGACGCGAATTTCGTCGCCAGCATCTTCGCCAAGCAGTTTCCCATCGGGTGGAATTGCAGATGCTTCGGCCTCTGGATTTGGGGGACCAAAGGGCCGTGTGTAGCGACATTCTGGATAGTTTGAGCAGCCGATGAACGCGCCACCAGCCCGTGCTGTCCGCATCGACAATCGGCCAATACCACAGTTTTTACACGCGCGCGGATCGCTGCCATCTTCTTCGGCTGGGAATAGATGTGGCTCAAGGACATCGTTGATCTTCTCAAGGACCTCAGTGATGCGCAATTCGGATGTTTCAGCAATCGCCACTGAAAAATCATTCCAAAAATTATGCAGGACCTTCTTATAGTCCCCATTGCCAGCACTCACCTCGTCAAGCTGGTTTTCCAGATCAGCGGTAAAGTCATAGCCGATGTATTTACGGAAATAATTCGACAAAAAGGCTGTAACCAGACGCCCTTTATCTTGTGGAATTAGGCGGTTCTTATCTTTTTCAACATAGCCACGATCCTGAATCGTCGTAACGATCGAGGCATACGTTGAAGGGCGCCCAATCCCCAACTCTTCCATGCGCTTTACAAGCGTGGCTTCAGTGTAGCGCGGTGGTGGTTGGGTAAAGTGCTGTTCAGGCGTAACCGTTTCTTTGACGGCATTTTCACCCTCGTGGATCTGTGGAAGGCGCTTATCGTCGTCATCGACCACGGCATCATCGCGACCTTCTTCATAGACGGCAATAAACCCGTCAAAGACCATAACTTGACCATTGGCACGTAGCACGACTTGTCCATCATCGCTGGCAATATCGACGGCGGTGCGCTCAAATCTTGCAGCCTCCATCTGGGAGGCAATCGTGCGTTTGTAGATCAAATCATAAAGTTTACGTTGATCCGAATCAACTATCTTTGCCGCTGCCGTATCGACCATTAGATCGGTTGGGCGCACACATTCGTGGGCCTCTTGGGCGTTTTTCGCCTTATTTTTATAGATACGTGGCTGCGCAGGAACGTATTTTTCGCCAAACTTTGCCTTGATTGCATCGCGGGCGGCAATCACCGCTTCGGGCGCCATATCGATACCGTCGGTCCGCATGTAGGTAATGTGACCGGCTTCATACAGGCGTTGCGCAACAGACATTGCTTGCTTGGCACCCATGCCAAATTTGCGGGATGCTTCCTGCTGCAACGTAGACGTCATGAAAGGCGGCGAAGGATTTCGGGAACCAGGTTTCGCCTCAACCGATTTTATGACGAGATCGCGGGACGTAATCGCCTGCACGGCCAATTCTGCCTGCGTTTGGTTTTCAATCGAGAATTTATCAAGCTTATCACCCGCTAGGGCCGTCAAGCGGGCCTCAAATGTCTGGCCACGTGGCGTTTGCAACACGGCTTTGACAGACCAATATTCCTGAGCGCGGAAGACTTCGATTTCCATCTCACGTTCGACAATAATACGTAGCGTTACGGATTGCACGCGCCCGGCAGATTTCGCACCAGGCAATTTGCGCCACAGGACTGGGGACAGCTTAAAGCCGACGAGATAATCAAGCGCGCGGCGGGCAAGGTATGCATCCACAAGTGGGACATCGACCTGACGAGGGTTTTTCATCGCCTCAGTTACGGCGGTCTTGGTAATCGCGTTAAACACCACACGTGAAACAGGCGTGTCCTTTTTGATTGCTTTTTTTGCGGTCAACGCCTCGGTCAGGTGCCACGAAATTGCTTCGCCTTCGCGGTCAGGGTCGGTCGCGAGGATTAATTCGTTGTCGTCTTTCAGGGCGTCAACAATAGCCTTGATATGCTTTTTGCTGTCGCTGGCTATTTCCCATTTCATCGCAAAATCATCGTCCGGGTCGACGGAACCGTCTTTTGGCGGCAGGTCACGTACGTGCCCAAATGACGCCAGAACGGTGTAATTGCTTCCCAAATATTTGTTGATTGTCTTAGCTTTAGCAGGAGATTCGACGACGACGACTGGCATGAAATTCCTGTCCAAAAACGTGTTACGCAAGGTGTGCTTAAAAGATGGGGGCGCACAGCTGAATGTCAATGCGACGGTTTGGGCGCTAACGCAATCCCTTTTTCGCAACCATGAAGGTGTCGAAATGCGCTGGACTTACCCCAAGGGAAATCTGCGGTTCAAATGACACGGGCCAAAAGGCCACCTGCATGACGTTTGATTTTGCCGTCAAGTTCGAGGTCCATGATGGCTGGTGCCACTCTACTGGAAGACGTCGCCAAATCGCGGATAAGTTGATCTTCTGCGACAGGTGACGGTCCCAAACGCGCGAGGATCTGAGAATGAAGCGCTGCTGTCTCGCGCAACGTGCGCACTGGTTTCTCTGGTGGAGTTTCAAGCGCGAGCGTGGATTGCGGCGGTGCGATTGTCCCAATCGCCTCAATCACGTCTTGGGCAGAGCGCACAAGCAAAGCACCGTCCCGAATAAGCATATTACAACCAGCAGCGCGGGCATCAAAGGGATGCCCAGGCACGGCCAAAACATCGCGAGCCTGATCCAACGCATTTCGGGCGGTGATCAAGCTGCCCGACTTTGCCGCAGCTTCCACAACCACCACAGCCTGCGCAAGCCCAGAGATGATGCGGTTTCGGGCTGGAAAGTGCCGTGCTTGGGGCTGCACGCCCATGGGCATTTCTGATAGCCGCAAACCTTGCTTGCCGATATCCTCAGCAAGCTTGGTGTTTTCCGCAGGGTAAATCACATCCACACCGCCAGCTTGAACGGCGAGCGTGCCATCAGACAGACTGGCGAGGTGAGCCGCTGTATCAATTCCGCGTGCGAGACCTGAGACAACGACAATCCCGGCTTGCGATAATTCTGACGCCAGTGCCTTTGCCATCCGGGTGCCAAGCGACGATGCGTTTCGCGCACCGACCAAGGCCACCATGGGCCGATGTAGCAAGTCGCGGCGACCAATCGCCCAAAGTAACGGGGGCGCGTCCGAGATTTCAGACAGAAGGGCTGGGTAGTCTGGACTGCCTTGTGCCAGCAGGAACGCCCCGGCAGCACGCGCTGCGCGAAATTCGGCTTCAACAACGCCGATGGGGCAAACTTGGTAGCCTGCAACACCTGCGGATCGGGCAACTTCCGGCAACGCGTCCAGTGCATTTCGCGCTGAACCGTGTTCGTTCAGTAATCGCCGATAGGTCGCAATGCCAACCCGGCGTGATCGTAACAAACGGAGACAGTCAAAGAAATCGTCTTCCGCGGTGGGTGGGAGTGGGGGGTGAGTGGAAGGTGTCACTTTTCCGATGTTCCGTGCTCCGTTTGCTACTGCCTTATGGTTAGGGAAAATACCTTAATGGGATGTGAACGACTTAAGACATTTCACCTGCTATTTATGGCGGATCACAAATGAGGGTCTGCAGCGATGCTTAAGATTAATGAGGTAGAAGCCCACCATGAAAAAGTTCGTTGCGCCCCTGATAACGCCAATGCCCCCGCTCATAAGATAAAGTGTGAAGAAATCAGGCCTGACAACTTCAGAGACATCAATGCTACCCGATCTTATGAACCCGCGAGACGTTCAAATGCCCACCATTAATGCCGGGTCAGTGATAGCGCCTATGAGAAGACCAATGAAGGGATGATCCCGACCATTCTGATTTAGTCCTTTTACAACTGGGACCATCAACATGAGTGTGATCCAACTCACCACCAAAGACATCATGCGTACAAACGCGATTCCTTCGATGGTGGCCCAAAGGGAACCCAGAGGCCCACTGTCTAGGTCCAAGCCTACATCCCGCAAGAAAGAGAAGATTGTCGAAACAACCGCGCCCATGACGATCGCGGACACCCAGGTCACACAGGCTGCAGCGACACATTTTTCCCTAACGGCATGAAAGGGCTACCTCTCAGCCAATCTCAAGCAGCGGCCCCACCAATTGTCAAACCACCGATCATCAGGCTTGGCTGGCCGACGCCAACAGGCACCCATTGCCCCGCTTTCCCGCAGTTTCCGATGCCGGGATCAAGGGCCAGATCGTTGCCGATGCCACGGATATGCTTGAGCGCTGTCGCCCCGTCACCAATCAAAGTTGCCCCATTCACAGGCGCGCCAATGACACCGTTTTTGACCCGGTAGGCTTCTGTGCAACTGAACACGAACTTGCCGTTTGTGATGTCCACCTGACCGCCGCCGAACCCAACCGCATAGATACCGTCCTTGAGGTCAGCGACCATGGCCGCGGGGTCGTCAGGGCCCGACAACATATATGTGTTGGTCATGCGGGGCATTGGGGCGTGCGCATAGCTTTCGCGCCGCCCGTTCCCGGTTGGGTCCACACCCATCAGTCGCGCATTCTGGCGGTCTTGCATGTAGCCCACAAGAACGCCGTCTTCGATGAGCGTATTTTTCGCGCTGGGCGTACCTTCGTCGTCAACCGTGATCGACCCGCGCCTGTCCGGAATCGTACCATCGTCCAGCACGGTAACGCCTTTGGCCGCGATCTGTTGGCCCATGAGACCGGCAAATGCGGACGTTTCTTTGCGGTTGAAATCCCCCTCAAGGCCGTGTCCAATCGCTTCGTGCAGCAAAATACCGGGCCAGCCAGGGCCAAGCACAACATCCATCACGCCAGCAGGGGCTGGTTCTGCGTCAAGGTTCACAAGGGCAATCCGCAAGGCCTCGCGGACGTCACGTTCCCAGTTATCACGTGACATCAGCCCGATCAGACCAGCACGCCCGCCACCACCCGCAGACCCACTTTCGCGGCGGCCATCTTTTTCGACGATGATGCTGACAAAAAGCCGAGTCATGGGCCGGGTATCTGTCACCAAAGCGCCATCAGGGCGCAGAATCAGGACTTCTTGATGGGAGGCGGCGAGGGACGCAGAAACTTGAACGACCCGCTTGTCCAAAGCACGTGCAAAGTCGTCGATCTCACGCAGCACGTCAATTTTGGCAGGGAAAGTGGCCTGCAACATCGGGTCTTCATCTGAATATAGCTTCTTGTTCGTGCCAACAGGGCCGGTTGCCATCGTGCCGCCACCGTCACCCACAGCAAGGCGGGCGGTCGATACGGCCCGTCGCAAGGCGTGTTCATCAATTGTCGTGGAATGGGCGTAGCCTGCGGTTTCGCCTTTGACGGCACGCAAACCGAATCCCTCAGATGCATCATAGCTGGCGGTTTTCACACGCCCATCGTCAAATGAAAGGACTTCTGATCGTTTGCGTTCCAAGAAAAGTTCACCGTCATCGGCCCCGCGTGTGGCCTCCTGTAGCAGCGCGAGGGCAGTGTCACGGTCAAGATTTGTCTCAAATGGGCGGAACGGATCGACAGACATGTAGGTTTTCCCTTCGGAAGGATGGTTCAAAGGACAAAAGCGTCCGTTTGCCGCAACAGCGGTTCTTGAGTTGTCCATTCAAATATGGGACATGATCCACAGGTTACAACGGAATTCCGTCTGATGATGGGGTGTTTGCCCTAAGACGCTTTCCGACGATTGCGCGTATGCGCGCTAAGATAGACAGGACATGACATGCGACTGACGACTATCGCGACATCACTCTGGGCCTCTGCTGGTCTGATTCTTGCGGGTGCTGCGGCCTCTGCGCAAGAGATCACGCAAGAGCTTGAGATTATCGGACAACCCACGCCCGGTGCGACAGGTTTCCAGCCCGCGGCTACTGAATTGGCCCGCGATCTGCAGTGGTTGGACGGTATGCTGCTGGTGATCATCACGATCATTACATTGTTTGTGACTGGTTTGATGGCTTGGGTTTTCATTCGGTATAACCGTAAGTCGAACCCGACGCCTGCTACATTCACGCACCATTCCGCGCTCGAAATCGCTTGGACGATTGTTCCAATTGTGATTCTTGTCTTTATTGGCGCATTCTCGTTGCCAGTGTTGTTCAAGCAGCAGGAAATACCGGCTGCGGACATCAACATCAAAGTCACCGGCTACCAGTGGTACTGGGGCTACGAGTACACTGACGAAAACGTACGTTTTGAAAGCTACCTCCTACAAAGGGATGAGCTGGAAGAATATGGCTACACTCAGGATCAGAACCTTTTAGCCACAGACACAGCCGTTGTTGTTCCTGTTGGGGCGACCGTTGTGATGCAGGTGACTGGCGCAGACGTGATCCACTCGTGGACCATCCCAGCGTTTGGTGTGAAGCAGGATGCGGTTCCGGGTCGGCTCGCCCAACTCTGGTTCGCGGCTGAACAAGAAGGCATCTATTTTGGGCAGTGTTCCGAGCTTTGCGGCAAAGACCACGCCTACATGCCGATCACAGTAAAAGTTGTCAGCCAAGAATCTTACGACGAATGGTTGATTGCTGCGAAAGAACAGAACCCAGCGTGATTTTAACGGGTGCGCTATGTCGCGCACCCGTTGCCACCCGCACTCTGAATGGACATCCGCATGAGCGATATGAGCCTCGAAAATACAACACTTACTGCAACGGCGCATGAACCGTCGATGGGCGACTACTACGCCCTGATGAAACCACGTGTTATGTCGTTAGTTGTTTTCACGGCATTGGTTGGTCTGCTTGTGGCACCTGTTCCAGTGCACCCTTTTATCGGTTTTGTTGCGATTTTGTGCATTGCAGTTGGAGCAGGGGCTTCTGGCGCGCTGAATATGTGGTGGGATGCCGACATCGACGCAATCATGAAGCGGACAGCCAAGCGTCCTATCCCCGCTGGTAAAGTTGCACCGGGTGAAGCGCTGGGCATAGGCCTCGCGTTATCCGGGTTTTCGATTATTTTGTTGTTGCTTGCGACGAACCTTTTGGCTGCGGGTCTACTGGCCTTCACTATCTTCTTTTATGCCGTCGTATATTCGATGTGGCTTAAGCGATCGACCCCGCAGAACATCGTAATCGGTGGGGCTGCAGGCGCGTTTCCTCCAATGATTGGGTGGGCTGTCGCGACTGGTTCCGTTACAATCGAATCAGTCCTGATGTTCATGCTGATCTTCATGTGGACGCCACCGCATTTCTGGGCTTTGGCCTTGTTCGTAAAAACAGATTACGGCGATGCAGGCGTACCGATGCTGACCGAAACGCATGGTCGCGACACGACACGCAAGTATCTCATTGGCTACACCGTGTTGCTGGTTCCAGTTGCGATTGGCCTTGGGTTCACATCTATCGGCGGGCCGGTTTATCTGGCTGTTGCGGTCGTCATGAACGCTTGGTTCTTCAAAGGAGCCTTCGATATTTGGAAGCGCAATGATGCTGACGCTGACGCAGATGACTATGCTGTCGAAAAATCAGTCTTCAAAGTTTCACTTTACTATCTTTTTGCGCATTTTGTTGCGCTCTTGATCGAAGCGGCATTACGCCTGAATGTAGGTACAGTCTGATGGTATTTAAAGTTGAACATGAAATCCACCAACGTCGCCGCGGCCGCAACTTTGGGGTTGGGCTGCTGCTGGCTGGGATGATCGCGATTGTTTTTGGTCTGACGGTTGTGAAGGTTTTACAACTTGGCGAGGCAAAGCAGTTTGAAAAGTTTGATCACGTCCAGCGTCCACAAATCATCCCTGAAAGGTAGTATCTGATGCAGCTTTTTCCGAAACTTCAAGGGACGCACCGCACCGCAGCGCAGGCTGGTGGCGTTGTTATCCTGATGGGATCGCTCGCTTGGGCGTCAGTGCCATTTTATGATTGGTTCTGTCGGGTCACGGGCTTTGGTGGAATTACGAATGTTGTCGCAGCGAACGAAAGCGATATGCTTGATCAGATGATCACCATCCGCTTTGACGCGTCGCTGGAAAAAGACATGCCGTGGGAATTCAAACCCGCACAGCGTGAGATGGAATTGCGTATTGGTGAAACGGCGTTGGCCTTCTATGAGGCGCACAACCCGTTAGATGTGCCAATCGCGGGGCAGGCCGCCTACAATGTTACACCTTACGAAGCGGGCGGTTTTTTTGATAAGATTGAGTGTTTTTGTTTCACCGAACAGATTCTTCAACCTGGTGAAACCGTGATGATGCCAGTTAGCTTTTTTGTTGACCCAGCAATCGTTGATGACCGCGACGGAAAATATGTCCACACGATTACGCTGTCTTATACTTTTTATGAGATAGACTTGCCTGAAACTTATGAACAGGCGACTTTGACAACACCGGCGCAAGTCGCCATAGAACTGAACTAGCAAGAACCCCAAGGGACGACCGCAATGGCGCATGAAAAGAATCACGATTACCACATTCTAAACCCCTCCATCTGGCCGCTAATGGCCTCGGCTGGTGCGTTCATTATGCTGTTTGGCGGCGTTTTATGGATGCATGGCTCTGGCCCATATGCGTTTCTTATTGGTTTTGCGATGGTGCTTTATGTCATGTACGCATGGTGGTCTGATGTTGTGACCGAAAGCATGGTTGGTGATCATACACCGGTCGTCCGCATCGGCCTACGCTACGGCGTTATTATGTTCATCATGTCTGAAGTTATGTTCTTTGCGGCATGGTTCTGGTCCTTTTTCAAACATGCGATGTATCCAATGGGACCATTGTCGCCTGCTGTTGATGGTGTTTGGCCGCCTGTTGGGATCGAAACTTTTGACCCATGGCACCTGCCGCTCATCAACACGATGATTCTGCTTTGCTCCGGTATGGCCGCCACTTGGGCGCACCATGCTTTGGTTCACGAAAATAACCGCGAAGACATGAAGTGGGGCTTGATCCTTGCCGTGGCACTTGGTGCTATTTTCACAGTGTTTCAAGCGTATGAGTATAGCCACGCGGCCTTTGGCTTCGGTGGCAACATCTACGGCGCGAACTTCTTTATGGCGACTGGCTTTCACGGTTTCCACGTATTGATCGGTACAATCTTCCTTCTGGTTTGCTTGATTCGACTGCAAAAGGGTCACTTTACGCCCGAGAAGCACCTCGGGTTTGAAGCAGCTGCATGGTATTGGCACTTTGTGGACGTGGTGTGGCTGTTTCTTTTTGCAGCAGTCTACGTCTGGGGTGGCTAAGCGCCGCATCGGGGTTCACCCCGGCAGCGATCAAAGATAAGAAACACGCGCGGGGCAGGGCCTCGCGCGTTTTGCATTGAAGGATCACCTCACGTGCGCAAGATTATTTTTCCAATTCTGCTAGGGCTTGCGGGATGTGCTGTTCTGATCAGCCTTGGCGCTTGGCAGTTACAACGCCTGCAATGGAAGACCGCAATTCTTGCGGAAATTGACGCGACAATTGGTGCGGCACCGGTTGCCATACCCGACAGCCCTGACCCACAGTCCGATCAATTCCGTCCTGTTGCGGTAAACGGACGTCTGGCTGGAAAGCCGCTTTATGTTCTTGTGACCATTGAAGGGCTTGGGCCGGGGTATCGCTATGTTGATGCGCTGACGACTGATGATGGCCGTGTTGTGATGATTGATCTGGGGTGGGTTCCGCTTAGCCAATTAGGTAATCCATTCACCAAGTTTGCAAAAATTGAGGTTACAGGAAACCTTCACTGGCCTGATGATCTTGATGATTGGACCCCTGATCCTGATCCAAAGGGTATCTGGTTCACGCGCAATGTACCGCTGATGTCGGCCGCGCTTGAGGCTGAACAAGCTCTTATCGTTGCACGTAATGTTCAGTTGCTGGACCTCATCACTCCGCTGGAACGCTACCCGTTTCAAACCCTTCCGCTTGACAGCGGCGTCATCAAGAACGACCACCTAAGTTACGCGATCACATGGTTTATGTTGGCCCTCGTTTGGGGCATGATGACTGGCTATTTGATCTTCCGCATCCGCCAAGAGGACCGCTAGAATGCGCTATATTTCCACGCGCGGCACCGCACCCGTGCTGACATTTGAACAAGCCATGTTGACGGGCCTTGCACGTGACGGCGGTTTGTATTTGCCTGAGACGATTCCGACACTGTCCACCGCCGAAATCGAAGGCATGCGTGGGCAAAGTTATGAAGAGGTCGCTTTCACCGTGATGCGCCCGTTCATTGGGGATACATTCACGGACGATGAATTTCGGGTTTTGATTGCGAAAGCATATGCAGGTTTTGGCCATGCCGCACGCGCGCCGCTTGTGCAACTTGCGCCCAACCACTTTTTGCTTGAACTCTTTCATGGCCCGACACTGGCTTTCAAAGATTTTGCAATGCAGCTGATCGGGCAAATGTTTCAGGCAGCCTTAGGGCGGTCTGGCGATCGCGTCACGATCGTTGGCGCGACCTCTGGTGATACGGGGTCCGCAGCGATTGAGGCATTTCGCGGTATCGATAACGTCGATGTCTTTATTCTGTTCCCGCACGGTCGCGTGTCAGAGGTGCAGCGCCGCCAGATGACGACGCCTACCGAAGCAAATGTGCACGCTATTGCAGTGGACGGGGATTTTGACGATTGCCAAGCCGCTGTCAAAGACATGTTTAACGACTTTGCGTTCCGTGATGATGTGAAATTGGCTGGTGTGAATTCGATCAACTGGGGCCGGGTTTTGGCTCAGGTTGTCTATTATTTCACCTCCGCAGTGTCGCTTGGCGCACCACAGCGCGAAGTCTCGTTCACTGTCCCAACGGGTAACTTTGGGGATATCTTCGCGGGCTATATCGCGCAGCAAATGGGCCTGCCGATCAAGGACCTCATCGTGGC
>JAPKCP010000326.1 GCA_028822885.1 Yoonia sp.
TCGCGCAGAATATCGTAACAGCCGATAAACTCGCGCCCAACACCAATGGGCCAGCTTGCAGGCGTCACATCAATCGCAAGGTTCTCTTGAATTTCGTCAATAATCTCGAACGTGTCACGGCTTTCGCGGTCCATCTTGTTACAGAAAGTCAGGATTGGCAGATCGCGCATCCGGCAAACTTCAAACAGTTTTTGAGTCTGACTTTCCACACCCTTTGCACCATCAATCACCATCACGGCGGCATCAACGGCCGTCAAAGTCCGATACGTGTCCTCTGAAAAGTCAGAGTGACCGGGCGTGTCGACCAGATTGAACCGATATTTTTCGAAATCAAACGACATCGCTGATGCGGACACGGAAATCCCGCGGTCCTTTTCCATCTGCATAAAGTCTGATCGGGTCCGTCGCGCCTCACCTTTGGCACGCACCTGACCCGCCATTTGAATAGCGCCACCATAAAGCAGGAACTTTTCCGTTAGCGTTGTTTTCCCAGCATCCGGGTGCGAGATGATCGCAAAGGTCCGGCGGCGGGCGATTTCGGGCGGTAAGGTTGGGCGATTTGTCATGAATATGCGTCTACGCGCCGCCGCCGGAAAGGGCAATTGAGACGTTAAGAGGAAGCAGGGTAATTCTTTATTAAGCTTTGTAGTCGACGAAGGCCTATGCGGTTTTTAATTCTGACAGTCTTTTTTTTAGCAGCCTGTTCGGGTGGCGGTGGTGATCTGGTCATCGATCCCATTGATGGGTTGCCCAAGACAATCACGCCTGAACCTGATCCAACGCCGACTGGGACAGCGTCCTACCGGGGACCCGCAACATTGGGCTTTGTGCCGGTGTTGTCCGATGCTGTTGAATTGAATGGGACACTGGCGTTGTTGGTTAACTTTGATGGTGGGGCAGAGGCAATCACCGGGGATGCCACCGGCTTCGAAACAAGTCTGGGCGGCGCTGTTGAGGGACGGTTGTTCCTGAGCGGGGGGGCGTTGGACGATACGAACACGGCCCTTTTGTTTAGTAGTCAAATTTCAGGGTCATTGCGGTCAGGGACAGCCAGCTACCTAATTTTCGGGACGCTGGCAGGTGAATTTCAGGAAACTAATCAAAGTGCCGTGACTGGCCGTGTGACTGGAACAGTGCGGCAATCTGGAAATGATGCGCCGTTGACAGGTAGCTTCCAAGCGGCTCGCTTGCCTTAAGTCAGCACTAACCGAGGAGCTACGACTGCAGATGATTTTTAGAAACGTCTAAAAGATATTTTAGCGTCTGATTGGCAAACGCAGCAAAGGTGTTGCTGGTGGCAGAGTTATCTCGGCACCTTCGTGATGACGCGGTTGCAACAAACAGTAAGGTGGCCATCACTATCTGTGGAGCCTCCCCCAAATAATTTTAGCAAAACGGTTTAGGCAAGATGGGAAGCAACACAGACCGTTTAGTCTGATGACGCCTTACGCAGCAGTTCCACAGCGTCGGGTTGCGACAGCAGCGTTTCTTGCACTTCGTAATCTAAATGGGGGCGGTGTGCATGGCCGGCACCAGATGGGTCCACACTTTCTGGCAATGCGGCGCGGGTGCGTGGATCAATCAGCAGCGATTCTGCGGCGATTCCTTCTGCGTAGATGATCTGGTGATCATCAAATAGCAGCTGGAAATAATCTACAAAACCACCGTCTTGCTGGTACACGGTATTTCCGTTGATCAAATGGCGGACCTTCACCAACACTTCAGGGCGACCAGCACCCAACATATCTTGCCGTTGATACACAAACAGGCGGTGATCTGGGCTAACGATCAGGTCATTTTCGTTGTGTAGCACGCCCTTTTTAATCACGACTGGGGCAAAGCTGCCCATTGCGCGCAATGTTGTTTCACTGATCCACTGGATTTCTTGGGGACCATCGTCCCGGGTGAGAACTTTATCACCAGCCTTGAGGTTCTCAATCAACGTTTGGCGACCGGAGGCCATAGTAATGTGTGTGCCGCGCGTGAAAGACACACAGGCAACTTCGGCAAAACGGGTTGTTGCGGCGTGACGGTCGACGCCAACCAACCGATAATCGGTATCCGCTATGATCGAGGCGAGGGGGAGAAAGTAAATATCCTCAACGCCTTCCGCTTCGATCTCAACAAAGAGCAGACCCTCAAAAGTTGTGCCGTCAGGGGCCATCACAGTGATGCAGCAATCCAGAACCACTTGATTGCCCGCGGTCCCAAATTGGCTATCTTTCATCAGTAAAAAACCTGGCCCGTCTTCCTCAACAGCTAGTGTTAGGCGACCACGCTGTGCGGACCGATGCAATTGATAGGTGTCATCTAAAACCAATTCATCCGCAAATGAGAGTGTATCGCCTTCGGCCACACCTTCTGTCACGCTCAAATCTGAAGCGCGATAGACAATTATTGTCTGTTTTGTCAGCGGATTATCGGAAAGGGTCATAAAGATACTCTGGCGAAATGAGGCGTAAAAAGGTGTGTATTGAATGGTATGTGGGACGCTGGGCAAGGTCAACGCAGCGCTTTGAAAAAACACCCAATTGCTGGACCGGTGAGCCAGTGTTAGGCGTGTCTAAATTCTTATCAGGAGAGATCAGATGGAACTTGGAATTTCAGGAAAACGCGCTTTGGTCTGCGCTTCATCCAAGGGACTTGGGCGCGGCTGTGCTGAGGCATTAGCGGCTGCCGGTGTTGATTTGGTGCTAAACGCACGCGGTGCGGAGGCACTGGAGGCAACGGCAGCAGCAATTCGCGCCGCACACGGTGTGCAGGTTCAAACGGTGGCTGCTGATGTCACGACTGAGGAAGGCCGTGCTGCGGTTTTGGCTGCGGCTGGCAATATCGATATTCTCGTGACAAACGCTGGTGGCCCACCTCCGGGGTTATGGTCAGATTGGGACCGCGATGATTTCATCGCAGCCATGGACGCTAATATGCTGACACCGATTGCATTGATGCAAGCTGCTCTGCCCAGCATGATCGCCAATGGCTGGGGCCGCATCGTCAATATCACGTCCGGCTCCGTAAAGGCTCCGATCCCACAACTTGGTTTGTCCAATACGGCCCGCGCTGGCCTTACTGGTTTTGTTGCAGGCACATCGCGGCAAGTGGCAGAACACGGCGTGACCATTAATAACCTCTTGCCGGGCATCCATGCGACTGACCGTGCTGCAAGCCTTGATCAAGGTGTTATGGACGCACAAGGCATCGACTTGGACACAGCGCGCGCGCAGCGTAAGGCCACAATCCCCGCACGCCGCTACGGCACTGCGACCGAATTTGGGGCTACCTGTGCGTTCATGTGTTCCCAGCATGCGGGTTTTATGGTCGGGCAAAATATCGTGTTGGACGGTGGCGCGATCAACGCGACTCTTTGATCAATGGCAGCAGGATACAGCCTGAAAGATGATCTTTTTAATCGCGAGACGGTCAGCCGTCTCGCGAATGAATTTGAGGATGCGGG
>JAPKCP010000048.1 GCA_028822885.1 Yoonia sp.
AAGAAAGGCGCTTGCGCCGCGTTCATGGCCCAACTTTCTGCGCCAGCAACACCGTTTTTTTTAACAAAATCGGCTCACTGCGGATCTTAGCCGCTCTGCAGCAATTGCCACCATCAATCTAATCACGCAGTGTCACACACGGCCGAGGCCGGCCTGCGCACGGAAGGTGCCTCTGATGAAATCATCGCCGCACTGGATACGGTGAAGCGCTGCCATGACGAAACCTATCCAGAATTCATCAAGCGCGCCGCCAGAAACGAAATTGGGTGCGTGGCGAAGACTGCTGACCTTCACGATAACCTGGACCTGTCGCGGATCGCCCAGCCCACCCAAGCAGATCTGGAAATTTGAACGCTTTAAGAGTTGTGCATGTAGAAACATCACAATCTTAACTTCACTTGGACGCTGGGACTTCGCATAGTGGGTGGACATATTTGCAATGTCAGGTGGATTAATATGCGGAATGAAATGGAATATCGAAATCGTGGGATAGCGCCCTGATGATTAAGGTTTTGAATGCGTCGACCCAGACCTGTCATTGGGGTTTTTTTGATGCAACGCTCCCCGCGGCTATGACAATCGATAGTGGTGACGAGCTCACCATCAACACGATCTCTGGTGGTCCCCAAAATCTGCCTGGCGCAGGTTACTATGTACCCCCAGAATTGCTGGAACTACATGCAGCAGGTGTGCCCAAAGTTCCTGGGCACCTTTTGACTGGGCCAGTTGCCGTTGTGGGCGCAATGCCGGGTGATGTGTTACAAGTTGATATTCTGGATGTTACTTTGCGTCAGGACTGGGGTTTTAATTTCATCCGTCCGTTGTCTGGAACGCTTCCTCAAGATTTCCAAACGCCACATCACACCATTATTCCACTGGATGTGGGTCGTCGCGTGGGCACGATGCCCTGGGGGCTGGAACTTGATCTTGCCCCTTTCTTTGGCGTCATGGCTGTCGCACCGCCGCCCGCATGGGGGCGCATTTCGACGATCGAGCCGCGTATTCATGGCGGCAACCTCGACAACAAAGAACTTGTGGCGGGTACAACGCTGTTTTTACCTATCTTTACCGAGGGCGCGCTATTTTCTTGTGGTGACGGGCACGGTGCCCAAGGCGATGGCGAAGTGTGTGTCACTGCCATCGAAACTGCACTGCAGGGCCGCTTTCGACTGACAGTGTTAAAAAATCTCGACCTTACGTACCCGCAGGCCGAAACACCGACTCATTACATTACCATGGGTATGGCCCCAAGCCTTGACGTCTGTGTTGAGATGGCCCTTCGCAACATGATAAAACTGGTGTCTCAACGCGCGGGGATCAGCGCCGAGAACGCCTATATGCTGTGCAGTCTCGCTGGAGATTTACGGATCACCCAAACGGTCAATCGCGAAAAGGGCGTTCATATGATGATGGCAAAACACCTGATTGATTTAGCTTAAGTGTGGTCAGATCTTCGTTTTTTGGGCCTCTTTTGTATTTGAAAATTCACCATCAGTAATGTGGTGTCCCGGTAACGCGGACTATGAGAGGCGCTTTTAGTTGCAAGCTTTGCGGGATCGCCTAAAAAAGTTGCAACCCACGATGTCTTGCTACAGTGTTATGGAATTGTTGACCAATAGATTGATTTTTAGCTGTGCCTAAAGGTCAATAGCCTCGTGAAGTGCTGGATTCGACCCGCACTTAGAAAGTCGTACCTAATTAAAAGACGAAAACCATAAAAAGGAGTAAACTGAATGAATTGTAAGACATTTTTCATGGGCGCGATATACGCGGTGGGGCTCACTATTTCGCCGCTGACTGCGGCGGCCCAAAACCTTGTATATTTGGTCCAGCCAGAGCCGCCATCGCTGGCTTCTTTCTTATCGACATCGGGCCCGATTGGTCTTGTTGCCCCAAAAATTTATGATGGTTTGTTCGACTACGATTCTGATCTTCAGATTGTTCCATCTCTTGCTGAAAGCTATGATGTCAGCGAAGATGGCAAGACTGTTACATTCAATTTACGCCAAGGCGTGACGTGGCACGATGGCGAAGCCTTTACGTCGGCGGATGTTGCATTTACTGTTATGGATGTCCTGAAACAAGTGCACCCACGTGGTCCTAATTCGTTTCGCGAAGTAACGTCTATTGATACACCAGACAATTACACAGCTGTCTTCAATCTTGAAAATCCGGCGCCTTACATGCTGCGGGCCCTGTCTGCCTATGAAAGCCCAATGGTGCCCAAGCACCTCTTGGAAGGCCAAGATTTGCGCAGTTCAGATCTGGCGGCAAACCCGGTTGGAACAGGACCGTTCACATTTACAGAGTGGAAAAAAGGTCAGTACATCCGGCTTGACAAGAACGAGAATTATTGGAAGCCCGGACTGCCGCTGATCGAACGCATCGTAGGGCGCTTCGTCCCAGATGCATCGACTCGTACGGCCGCGATGGAAAACGGCGAAGTGATGTACGGCGCGTACGGGGCCATCCCCAACATCGACGCAGTTCGCCTGCGCGAGATGGACGGTTTCTCTGTTACGACTGACGGCTACGCGATGATCAACCCCATGGCGCTGATCGAATTTAACACCACCAGACCTCCTTTCGACAATCCTGCCATGCGCCGCGCGGTCTCGCTGGTGATAGACCGTCAATTCATGATCGACAATATCTGGTTTGGTTACGGTAAACCTGCTACTTCGGCTCTTTCATCGAACTTCGATAAGGTCGGGCTGTATAAGTCTGGGCTGCCAAACTACCCGGCGACTGGCGATTTGGCTGCTGCAATCAAAGAGCTTGACGATGCAGGGATCATGCCTGACGCCGATGGCGTGCGTGCTAGCATCACGCTAGATCTCATTCCATACGGCGAAGACTGGCGCCGTGCAGGCGAGTACATGAAGCAAGCAATGAAGCCGCTCGGAATCGAAGTGGAACTGCGCTACGAAGATGTGCCAACTTGGTTGAATCGCATATACGCAGAATACGATTTCGATATGAATGTGAACTATTTCTACCAATTGCCTGATCCGGTACTGGGCGTTCACCGCCACTATGGCACAGATCAAATTCGTCAGGGCACGCATTTCGTGAACGCGTCGCAGTATTCTAACCCTGCGCTTGACGCACTCTTGGCCGCTGGGGCACAGGAGCCCGATGCGGCGAAGCGGACAGAGATCTACGGGGAAATACAGACGATCCTTGCAACAGATATGCCAGTCGCAAACTTGTTCGAAATGCAGTTTCTGACTGTTTATAACAACAAGCTGCAGAACACTGAGACATCTGCGATGGGGGCTTACGGTCCTTTCGAGAACGCGACGATTACTGAGTGACGCTCATGCGGCACAACGTCGTTTAAAAATAGGCACCGGTCAGACGATGGCCGGTGTTTTTTATGAAGGGGTCTATACGTTATGGAAAGTTCAAAGCGCCGCACGCGATATGTGTTAAAGCGTCTCGTTCAGGCTATTCCAATTATTCTTGCCATTGTAGTGCTGAATTTCTTTTTGTTGCAATTGGCCGAAGGCGATGCGGTTGACGTGCTCGCTGGTGAGGCTGGATCTGCAACGCCAGAATATATGGCTGAATTGCGTGTGAAGTTTGGACTGGATCAGCCACTGGTTGTCCAGTTGGGTGTTTATCTCAAGAATGTTGTTTCCCTAGATTTGGGTTATTCGTTCCGCCATGACATGCCAGTCAGCCAGCTTGTGCTTGACCGCTTTATCCCGACCCTTTTATTGATGACCTCGACCATAATGCTGGCCGTAGGCTTTGGCATTGTGCTAGGGCTTGTAGCGGCTTCTGGGCTAAACACTTGGCGCGACACGGTGATTTCGATTTTTGCGCTGATCACTTATGCGACTCCGTTGTTCTGGGTCGGGCTTATGCTGATTGTCGTCTTTTCACTCAAACTTGGCTGGTTTCCTACCTCAGGAATGGAAAACTTCGCCATGTTTTACGAGGGCTGGGATAGGGTCGTCGACATTGCGCATCACCTTGTTCTGCCCACCATTACGCTATCGCTGTTCTATCTAGCCCTTTACACGCGCTTGATGCGCGCCTCGATGCTAGAGCAAGCAGGTCAAGACTACGTAACTACTGCCCGCGCCAAGGGCCTGACGGAACGCCGCATCGTCTTTGTTCATGTGCTTCGCAACGCGATATTGCCGGTTGTCACGATGGCAGGGGTGCAGGTAGGCGCATTAATTGGTGGCTCCGTAATCGTAGAATCCGTTTTCGCTTGGCCCGGTCTGGGAATGCTCGCATTTGAGGCACTTTTCGCCCGCGACCTGAATCTGTTGTTGGGAATTTTCCTGCTGTCGGCTGTATTGGTTGTGGCAATTAATCTGATCGTGGATATTATCTATTCCACGCTCGATCCACGCATTGAAATGGGTTGACGCAATGGATTTTTGGAAACTTTTCGCTCGCAACCGCCCTGCCGTCATGGGAATGGGTATTCTTGTTTTAATCTTCCTGATGGCAATTTCGGCACCGCTGTTTTTTCCGGACGATCCTTTCAGTTTGGCAGGCCAATCAATGTCACCGCCGGGTGAAAACGGGTTCCTTCTGGGAAGCGATTCACTGGGCCGTGACGTGGCGTCTGGTATTGCTCATGGGGCCAAGACGTCACTGCTCATTGGCTTGCTTGCAACGCTTGTGGCCGTGTTTGTTGGCGTCATCATGGGTGCCCTTGCTGGGTACTACGGTGGGATGGTCGACAACTTGCTGATGCGCACCACTGAGATGTTTCAGACGATTCCGTCGTTCTTGTTTGCGATCCTGCTGGTCGCGATTATGAAGCCATCGATCGAGAGTATCGTCATCGCGATTGCTGTTGTCTCATGGCCGGCCGTGGCCCGCCTTGTCCGTGGCGAGTTTCTGAGCCTGCGTAGCCGCGAATTCGTGCAGGCCTGCCACACACTGGGCATGGGCGACATTCGGATCATGCTGGGGGAAATCTTACCCAATTGCTTATCACCCATTATCGTCATCGGCTCTTTGATGGTTGCCACGGCGATCCTGATCGAAAGTGGTCTGGCCTTCCTTGGCCTTGGTGATCCCAACATCATGAGCTGGGGATTTCAGATTGGGGCAGGACGTACGCTGTTACGCTCCGCATGGTGGGTTTGCACCTTTCCGGGTATCGCGATTTTGTTGACGGTGCTGGCTATCAATCTTGTGGGCGAAGGCCTGAACGATGCTCTTAATCCACGCCTGAGGGACCGCTCATGACCCGTCTACTTGAAATTAATAACCTTCACGTTGGTTTGCCTGCGGGAGGCCAACGCGAGTTCGCTGTAGAGTCCGCAAACCTACATCTGGACTCGAACGAAATCCTTTGCGTGGTGGGTGAATCCGGCTCTGGCAAATCCCTAACGGCCCGCGCGATCATGGGGTTGTTGCCAAAACCGCATGTGAACATTGTAAATGGTCAGGTCTACTTTCAGGGCGAAGACCTTGCAGCTGCAAGCGAGGCACGCCTCCGGCAAATTCGTGGATCAGAAATTTCGATGATTTTTCAAGAACCGATGACGGCACTCAATCCTGTGATGACAATCGGTGGGCAAATCGACGAAGTTTTCCGGTTTCACGAAAAGATGCCGGGCGCTGAGCGGCGTAAGCGTGCGCTTAGCTTGTTGCATGATGTGCAACTGCCAGACCCTGAACAGGCCCTGTCTGCTTATCCACACCAACTTTCGGGAGGACAACGCCAGCGGGCAATGATCGCAATGGCACTTGCGCTTGATCCTAAAATCCTGATTGCGGATGAACCAACCACCGCGCTGGACGTGACAACGCAAGCACAGGTGCTGCGGTTGATCAAACAGATGCAGGAGACCCATGGTACGGGTGTTGTTTTTATCACCCACGATTTTGGTGTCGTCGCTGATATTGCCGATCGCGTGGCCGTTATGCAAAACGGTCTGGTGGTTGAAACTGGCACAACCGAAGAGGTCCTGCGCAGGCCAACCCATCCTTACACACAGGCCTTGATGGCAGCGGTTCCGAGCCTCATCCCGCGGGCAGCGCGGCCTCGTTCAGATGAGACGGTTCTACGCGTTAATGGGCTGACCAAGACCTATCGAGGTGGCGGTGGCTTGTTCGGTGGGACAGCACGGGTAGTGCACGCGGCCAAGCAGGTAACTTTAGACCTGACCCGCGGCGAAACGCTGGGTATCGTCGGCGAGTCTGGCTCTGGCAAATCCACCGTTGCGCGCTGTATCGTCCGTCTAAATGATGCAGAGGCTGGTGAAATCCTATTGGGGGATATCGATCTGCGTCCGCTGGGCCGAGCTGCCATGCGTCCACATCGCGCACAAATTCAGATGGTGTTCCAAGACCCTTTCGCCTCGCTCAATCCTCGCTCAAAGGTAGGGCGGATCATCGCCCAAGGGCCCGAGATGTATGGTGCCAGCCGCACCGAGGCCCGCAAAAAGGCGCTGGAACTACTTGAAATCGTTGGTTTAGATGATCGCGCTTATGACCGTTTCCCCCATGAGTTTTCTGGTGGGCAGCGGCAGCGGATTGGGATTGCACGGGCCTTGGCACTTGAGCCAAAGATACTCGTGGCTGATGAACCCGTCTCGGCTTTGGACGTGTCCATACAGGCACAAATCCTCGACCTTTTAGACGAAATTCGCGACCGGATGAACCTGTCGATGATTTTTATCACCCATGATCTCCGAGTGGCTGCCCAAGTTTGCGACAGGATTGCGGTGATGCAGCGCGGCGAGATCGTCGAAATCGGTCCCACAATCGAGATGTTTGCCAATCCGCAGCATCCCTACACAACCGAATTGTTGGCTGCTGTGCCCGGAAAGGGCTGGTTTTCTGGCGAGGGGAAGGTGCTGACAGAAGCGGTTTAAGATGTGGTCAGAAACCGTTCTACGATTTGATTGAATATGTCAGGTGCATCTAAATGCAAGGCATGGGCGTAGCCTGGCAGAACGCACAAACTGCTGTTCTGGATGCCGCGCCCGAGAGCTTCTGGTTGAGCCCACCTGTAGGATTTGTCGCAATCGCCCCAGACCACCAGGGTCTTTTGGGTGATGTGGGGCAGGCAGCCCTGCCATCCCAAGTTTCCATTGCATAGGGCCCGCCAAGTGCAGTCTGTTCGCTAACCGTTTCGCCAAGCTTTGCGCAAAGGGGATAGCCTGCCGCTTCGTTCCCTTGCGCGAACCAAGTGGCGGCAATGCGCCGCGCTGTGTCAGGCGTACCGTCCGCACGAAGGCGCGCATGGGAGGTGTCAATGGTCTCGAACCGATCAGGCATGACGCCCGGTGGCCTAGTACCATAAAGCGCTAATCGATTGATCCTTTCCGGCGCCATTGTGGCCATTTGCTGCACGATCATCCCACCCATGGAATGCCCTAGAAGGTGAAGCCGGGTTACGCCTTTTTCGGTGAAGTCTGTCAGTATTTTCTGGGCAAATCCCATGATGCTGTCCTGCCCATCACGTGCTCCACTGCCCTAGTACCCAGCCAATTCCAGTGCAATAACGTCGGACTGTTGGCTGAGTGCATCGAGTTGCGCGTCCCACTGGGCTGCCCTACCCAGATAGCCATGCACAAGCACCAGCGGCATACCCTGCGCCGCGTACATGCCGGATGTGTTGCTTTAGTCAACCGCGCCGCTGTTTTGAAAAGAGGTGCTCGTAGGCAAAAAGTGCCGCTGACCCACCGGTTTGAATGAAGATTACGGTTTCACCCTTTTTTAGCACGCTTTTCCCGATCAACCCGATCATGCCGGCCGTGCCTTTGCCCGAATAGACGGGATCAAGGAATATTCCCTCTTCTGACGCCAGCATTGCAATTGCATCGACCATTTTATCGGTTTGCTATCCGTAGCCGGGGCCGACCTATTCGTCATAGGCTTCGACCATCTCAATTGGTAGCTCAGCGTTCACACCGATCAGGTCTGCTGTGGCTACGGCCTGCTTATGCACATACGCGATTTGCGCCTCCCGCTTTGCACGCACTGAAATACCGATCACATCAATCGGTTCACTGATCCGCATGAATTCCTGCCAAAAGGCCCGCTTGCGTGCTAGCACTGCCGGTTGCGTGGACAATTTTGTCGATCTTCAAACCGGTAGTGTCAGCCTGATAAACCAACACCATTGCCGTATGTGCGTAACCCAAAGCGCCAATGGTGTTAGAGCCGCCGCCAGAAATGAAATAGGGCTTCCTGCCCTTTTCGCACAGGGTATCTGCCAGGGGCATTACTTCGGCGTTCATGTCTGACTGGTTTGGCCGGAGGGCGTATTCCAAGCGGAGCATGTCATCTAAAAGGACATTGCCGGCGGTCTTGTAATTGTCCCCAGCATTCTCGACTCGGCGCTCAAGCAAGGCGTGGCAGGTCATACCAACCTTACGCGCAGCAGCCGCTGTTTGACGGGCGAGGTTGGACTGAGTGGCCCTTTGTGTGACCAAGGCTTCGGCTCCTTTCGCGATCGCATTGGCCACGAAGAACTCCAGCTTGCGGGTCTTGTTGCCCCCAGTGGCAAGCCCGGTGCAGTCGTCTCGCTTGATGTATATATCGGGCCCACCGAGAGCCTTAGTCAGATTCTCCAGTTTTCCATAGGTGTTGGGAAATGGCCAAGGCTGACACGTGGAAAGCGGGCAAGATGCATGAGTTGTTTTCCTTTAATGGCTGAACAATTACTTGCCCAATTAGACAATTGGATTGCTATTTGACGCTGTTTCGTTCCTCAAAAGCTATACGCTGTCTCGCTTCGATTTGATAATGACAGGGGGCGTATAGATTTGCGAGTGTACTATGCCCTCAGATGCGGCTTCGACCTCCACCAAACAGGAATGTGCAATCGGTCCCTGTGCCAGCTGAGACGTGCCTTTGTCTGGAGTCAGAACGTTGGGATTGCCGTTAAGGCAAGTATCACTTTCTGGATCAAACCAAGCGCCGGTGGCAATCTGAATGACGCCTTGCATGATTTGGTCACTGAACTGCACCGCGGCAAGACAGGCCCCACGACCGTTAAATATCCGTACAAGTTGGCCCCCAACCAACCCGCGCGCCACGGCATCCTCAATGTTCATCAGGCAAGGCTCTCGACCATCGAGGCGGCCAGACTGACTGATGGGGCCATGATCTAATTGAGAGTGGAGCTTGTCTCGAGGTTGGTTTGAGATCATGTGAAGTGGATATGCTTCAGTGTTGCCAAGCCATTCAAGCGGTTCCAACCACGCTGGGTGCCCAGGACAATCCTCATAACCGAACCCTGCAATGGTCTCAGAGAAAATCTCAATTTTGCCACTTGGAGTTTTCAATGGATATGCGACTGGGTCGCGACGGAAGTCCTCAAGCATGATCATATCGCGCTCAGGGTCTGGTACCTTAAAGACTCCATCGCGTTGGAAGCGGTCCCAATCTGGCAACCTCACGCCCTCACGCGCTGCAGATTGGCGGGAAATGTCGTATAGCCAGCGCTGCCACTCTGCGGGACTGCGTCCTTCGGTGAACGCAGCTTCAACCCCCATGACACTGGCGATCCCCAGCAAGATGTCATGGTCACTTTTTGCGTCTCCCACAGGTTCTATCGCTTGATCCATTACCACTTGAAAGGGATCCTTTGGTGTTAAGGCGATGTCGCTGCGTTCAAGCGGGGTGGTGCAGGGCAGGACGATATCGGCATGGCGCGCTAGACTGTTCCAGCACCACTCATTGACGATCACGGTTTCAGGCCGCGCCCAAGCGCGACGCATCCGATTCAGGTCCTGATGGTGGTGGAATGGATTGCCTCCTGCCCACCAGATCAGCCGAATGTCTGGGTATGTCAGGGACTGCCCATCATACTCAAATGATGCACCCGGATTTTCAAGCATATCGGTCACCCGCGCGACAGGGATAAAATCTGCAACTGGATTCTGGCCTTGTGGTAACGACGCATAATCAATGTTACGCCTTTGCAACCCAACATTGTTCATTGCCGAATAGCCAAAGCCTAGCCCCGTGCCAGGCTGCCCGATTTGACCCAGCATTGAGGCCAGTGCGATAGCCGCCCAGAACGGTTGCTCGCCATGGTCCTGACGCGTTAGAGACCAACTGATCGAAAGCATCGTGCGATGAGCAGCCATGCGCCGAGCAAGGTTTCGGATATCGCTGGCGGGAATAGCGCAGACTGTCGCAGCCCAATCGGCCGTTTTTGCGATGCCATCCGTCTCGCCTTGCAAATAGGCGGCAAACTGGTCGAACCCTGTTGTGTAGTCCCGTAAGAAGGCTGCATTCTCAAGGCTCTCATCTAGAAGAACATAGGCCAGCCCAAGTATTAGCGCAGTGTCAGTTGAAGGGCGCGCTGCAATCCATTGGGCCGCCCCGACCGCATCCATATCCGTTTTTATAGGCGAGATATTTACAAATTGAACACCTGCTGCGACAGCCGCAGTTAAGCCCGCCTTTTGAATATGTGCACCGAGACCACCTTGTGAAATCTGACCGTTCTTAAGCGGGACCCCACCAAAGGCCACAAACAGTTCACAGTGTTTGGCGATGGATTGCCAACTTGTCGTGTTGTCGAGCGGCCCCCGGAAATCCCCTAAAACATGGGGCACAACGACTTCGGCCGCGGCAAAGCTGTAGGTGTTCTTGGAACTGGTGAAGCCTCCAATGCAGTTGAGGAAACGTTTCAGCTGACCTTGCGCGTGGTGAAACCGGCCAGCGCTCGCCCAGCCGTAGGATCCTGCGTAGATCGCTTGATTCCCATGGGCGCCAGTCACGCGGGTCAGTTCTGATGCAACAAGGCGATTAGCGACCTTCCAGCTGACCTTGATAAAACTGTCATCACCGCGCAGATGTCCAGCAGTGCCGGGCCCGCCCTCTAACCAGCTCTTGCGAACCATTGGGGCCGTGATGCGCATCGGTCCATCCAATACGCCTGCGATTCCCTGACCGATAGCCGAGGGATCACTGTCTTGGTTGAACGGACGCAATCCGGTGACGCGACCAGCCTTTACGTCAACATGGTAGGTGCCCCAATGGGCGCTGGTCAGTAGGTCACGGTTGATCCGGTTCACGGGGAACTTCCTTATATCTGTCAACATTTTGGCAACTCAGCAGAGGCAGTCAATACCAAAGTCACAAGCGACGATGCTGTACATTGCCAAGGCAACCTGAATGGTTAATTGTTTGGCAACAAATTCGAAGGATGGACACGATGGCAACTCAACCAAAAGACCTCTCGCTTCTTGGGTATGTCGACCGCCTTTCGGCCCGGCCCGGTGACTCGTTGGAATTCAAGGTGTCGTCAAAGTCGTCCCAGCCGTTTCATGCCCGCCTGATGCGATCGATCAGCGCTGATCCTAATCCTGACGGACCAGGTATCATTGAAGAAGATGCGGATAGCTATTTTGTGCCGACTGCCTTCCCATCGGTACACCGTCCCTTCGCCGCAGGCTCCTATGGCATAGCGCAAGATAAAGTTATGGCGGCCCCAAAATCTGAGGTCATCCTCTCGGCAAAGGTTTATCTCACATTGCGCGGTGAGCATTCACAGACTGTAATTGGGATTGGGAAGTATGATTTTGGAATAAATGCGAACGGCACTGTCTCGCTTACGGTCGGTGCGCGCGCTATCAGCCATCAAACCCCTTTGGCGTTACGTCGCTGGTATAGCATTGAAGCCAGGATTACGCAGGACGCGGTCATCATCTCGCAAAGCCTTATCGAACGCAGCGTTGGAGCCTCAAATAGCACGACGGGAGATGGTGTTGCCGATCTGTCCTTCGCTGGCCTACCAACAATTGCGGCGTACCTCAGTGATGACGTGGTGACACAGCATTTCAATGGCAAGGTCGAGGCCCCCACTATTGAGGTCGACGGGCAGGCCTTGTGCGAATGGAACTTCGCGTCGGATATCCCGAGCCGTGTTGTGCTCGGGACGTCTGGTCCCAACTTGGAGCTGATCAACTATCCCACCCGTGCAGTTACGGGATCAACTTGGGATGGATCAGAGATGAACTGGACCCATAAGCCTGCGCATTACGCCGCGATACATTTCCACGGGGACGACATCTATGACTTTGGATGGGAAACTGACTTTTCCTATATGCTGCCTGATGGCATCCCTTCCGGAATCTATGTTATGCGCATCAGCTGCGACGGCCATGAGGACGCGATCCCGTTCTTTGTTTGCCCGCCGTTGGGACAGCCCAAGGCTAAGCTTTGCGTGTTGGTGTCGACCTTCACTTACGCGATCTATGGGAATCACGCGCGCCCTGATTATAAGCCGTCGTGGGAGGACAAAATCCGCGACTGGGACTCGTATCCTCATAATCCGGCGGCACATCCGCAATATGGCTTGTCGACCTATAACTATCACGCTGATGGGTCGGGGATTTGCCATGCTTCGCATAAACGCCCTCTGTTCAATCTCAGGCCTGGCTATTTTACCTTCGACGAAACCGCCTGCTCAGGTTTGCGTCATTTCCCTGCAGACATGCATCTGATTGCTTGGTTGCATGCCAAGGGGATCGACTACGACATAATAACAGACCGGGAGCTGCATGATGACGGTGTCGCTGCCATTTCGGGCTACGCCGCCGTGACTACTGGCACGCATCCCGAATACCACACCAGCGAAACCCTCAATGCGCTGCGCGATTATCGCAATGGTGGGGGCCATTTGCTATATCTTGGCGGGAACGGATTCTATTGGCGCATCGCGCTGCATAAAGACGCCGAAGATATTCTCGAAATCCGCCGTGCTGAAGATGGCATTCGAGCTTGGGCAGCCGAGCCAGGCGAATACTACAACGCTTTTGATGGCACTTATGGTGGGTTGTGGCGACGCAACGGGCGACCCCCTCAAGATCTTGTTGGTATTGGCTTTGCTGCGCAAGGTGAGTTTTTTGGGGACCCCTACCGACGAGTATGCATCGACCCTGACTATGATTGGGTTTTTGAAGGTGTTTGTGAAGAGCTTATTGGGAACTATGGGTTCTCTGGAAATGGTGCTGCTGGCTTTGAGCTTGATCATATGGATCACAGCCTTGGGACGCCTGAAAATACAATTCTTTTGGCGCAATCTGTAACACGTGACAATGGCTTTATGCTTGTGCCCGAAGAACAATTAACCCACCTGACCAACCTTTCAGGCGGGACCGCAAAAGAGGCGATGCATGCAGACATGGTATTGATCGAATACCCCGGCGGAGGATCCGTTTTTTCAACAGGCTCAATCACCTTTTGCGGCAGCCTACCTTGGAATGATTTCGACAATGATGTCTCAAGACTGCTTCTAAACGTCATGGGTCATGTACTAAACGTTGGGCCCAGAGGTGGTCGCAAGGTTTCGGACCAGTAGTCAAGATGGATCGACTTATGAGAGAGACGATTCACAATGACGATACGAAAGAACCATTTTCCCGATTTCAAAGCCAAGGTTGCGCTTGATGCGATCCGCAATGAAATGACGATGGTGGAGCTGGCGAAGAAGTATGGTGTGCACCCGACGCAAATTGGGACGAGGAAGCGAGCAGGGATTGACACCATGGTCACGGCATTTTTCAAGCGTGGTGGTGATCCTGGTCGCACCGATGAAGCTCAAATCGACAAGTTGTACTCGAAAATAAGCCAATTGGTTGTCGAACGTGATTTTTTAGCCAACGCCTCGGTTCAGTTGCTCGGAACGCGAGGCAAGAAATGGTGAGCAAGGATCATGATCTGAGTGTCAGGCGACAATGCAGGCTGCTGTCGCTGGTGCGGTCGAGTTTGTACTATCAGCTGAAGGGCGAAAGCGCGAAGAACCTACTTTTTATGGCCTTCATTGATAAGCAGTTCTTGGATACACCGTGGTATGGCTCGCGCCAAATGGGGCGGTAAGAAATGGCTGTGAACACGCCAGTCAGATACCCCTCAGACTTGTCATCACATCATAAATCGCTTCGATGTCAACTGCGTGGGACTTACTTTGCTTGCGGTCGCGAACTGAATGGCAAAGGCAGTATTTCATCGATAAG
>JAPKCP010000327.1 GCA_028822885.1 Yoonia sp.
TGACACCCCAAAATGAACCCAGCTCAAAAGTCGCAGTTCACGTAGCGCTCACATTCACGCGAGCACGACCTCGGCCCTCTGGAAAGTACGGCCGCAGCCACTGCATCTGCACCTCAGTCAGCCAATACAAATTGATCATAACATCTTCCAACAACTGGGGATTGTGAATCATGGCAATGCCACAGGCTCAACTCGTTAATGGGTCCTGACCCTAGGTACTTTCTGGGGTGTCGTTCAAGCGATCACAAATCGACTTCATGTCTTGATTTGCGTGCGCGCTAGTTCAAATTTTTTGCTTGATCCTTTCTGCCAGGGTGCCTGTGGATCACCAAACCAGGCCTCTGTTCCGATCCGAGGCTTAAGTCTGTGCCAGTTCCGGAACTCGATTCTACGATCAAAGGTAATCGATTTACGAGTTGGCAGGGGCAGGGGTTCCATCAAGCTTATCAGCTTGTTCATCAGGTGTGTCACAGACTTACGTACCTTGAAGGGAGGGGTCCGCATGACTTTTGCCAAACGTCCCATGAAGTGGGCGGTTGTTCGGTTTGGGTTTTTGAGTATCACGGTGAAACGGAAGACGCGTTCGACCAATGATGTAACGTTTGTGAGGCCAGATTTTCTGCCTAAACAACATGAGATGCCCTTTCCCACTGGCCAAAATGGGTGCGCTTTCCTATGATTTTAGGGTGATTGGCGATTCCGAGGTCAGGATGGATTTTTTTTGGGCGTGGCCTTTGCGTGGACGGGGCTTTTGACGATGTTCTGGGAGATACCACCAAAGATTCTCTTTCATGTCTTCTGCTGAGTAAAAAACCTGTATATCGTCCCGTGACAGACCCGAACGGGTACTTTCTTATAGATCAAGCGGCCTGCTATTTGCTCAGGTGTCCAGACAGTTTTGGTTCCACAACACCAAAATACCCGCTGACCTTTGGCATGTCGGTGTCTTAGAAATGGTTGTGTCGCAGCTCGCGAAAGACGGTTGATCTGTGCGACCAAGGCGCGCTGCAATCACGTCAACGCTGACCTTGGCTGCGCGCCCTTGCTTGCTTTCGTGTCTTTCCTTAAGGCTCAATTGCTTGCAGGGTTTAGACAGGTTTTTTCATTTTGGGTGCTAACAGTCTGTTATCACTCAAAAGGCACAAGTCAGGGCTGCGTGCACCCTTAGCGAATTTCATTCGCTTCCGCAGATGATTTCGTGTATTATCTATACTGTGCTCTCAAAAGGATCGACGCCATGTACCGCTCAATCACTCTTATATCGTGCCTTGCGTTTTTAGCTGCATGTGGGTCTACCACTGTATCTTCGAATGCACCCTCTGTTGTTGGCGGCATTCGGCAGTTTCCTATAACAGATCCAATTTTGAATACGTCACCAGTGACGTCGCCTGATGATATCAATTTTGGCAAGTTGCTGAATGGGATACGGTTGGGCAGCGGTGTTGCGGATGTTGCGTTTGATTCGCGGCTTAACCTTGCGGCCCAAAAGCATGCCCAAGACATGGTCGATAACGATTATTTCAACCACATCTCGCAAGATGGTCGCGCACCGGCGGATCGCGTCCGTGCAGAAGGCTACAATTATGCGATTGTGGGCGAAAATATAGCACAGTCGCAGCAATCGGATGCAGGAGTTATTGGTGCATGGCAGACATCACCAGCGCATGATGCTTTAATGCGGCGGGGCGATGTTGAAGATTTTGCATTAGGTGTCGCTGGTGTGGGAACGGAAGCGCGGTGGGTTCTATTGATGGGAACCGAAAAACCTTAGCCACCCCAGAAATAACGGGTCAGATGATAAAAAATCGGTGCTGCGAACACAACACTGTCGAGTTGATCAACAAAGCCACCTTGGCCGGGGATCAGATGTGACCAATCTTTGACGCCGCGGTCCCGCTTGATCGCGGCGAACACCAGATTGCCGAACATACCGACAAGTGATGCAATCCCAGCCATGGCCATCGCGCCAAGTACCCCAAAAGGCGTGATCCAGCTTAGCAAAGCCCCAATGAGAATTGCACAGCCAACACCGCAGGCGAGCCCTTCCCATGTCTTGGGGGAGAGCCCGGGCGCAATCTTGGTTTTACCAATGCGTCGCCCAAAGAAATATTCCAATAAGTCACCAAATTGAACAACTAAGACAAGAAACCCGATGAGCAAAACAGACCTGTCGCTGATACCGTCAAATGATATCGTCATCAGGGCCGGCACATGGCTGAGGCAGAAAACGCTGATCATCAGTGCCCACTGTGTTTCAGCCACGCGGATCAAATACCGGTTCGAGTCCCCGCGTAATGCGGACACGATTGGCAGCAGTAGGAATGCGTAGACGGGAATAAAGACCGTAAACAACCCTTCCCAGCCCATCCAGACGAACAGATATTGCAGCGGTAAAACTGCAAAAAACGCGAGCGCGAGCGATTTGTGGTCTGCTTGGCATTTTGTCGTTAGCGTCAAAAATTCGCGCAACGCCGCAAAACTCGCAAACAGAAACAGGATGATGACAGCGCCACGGCCTGTGATCAGCGCAATTCCAAGCAGTAAAACGATGCCCCACCAGCTATGAACGCGGGTCATGTAGGTTTCGAGAACTGGGTTGTTGGCTTCGATCCCCTGTTTTGCGCGCAGCACTTCGCCTAATGCCGTCAATGCGAGCAAGATGCCGATAACGCCCAGAAACAAAAGCAGCAGATCAGACGTCGTGCTGGTCATATCAATGGGGAGCGTGGTGGGGGTCATGATGTCACCGATTGTTGTGGCGTCACTTCTGTATCGGGACGCAAGTCAACAAGGGCTGCCGCCGCGCGCTTTAGAAAGTCATCTTTGCTTTCACCCTCTGCGACCTTGACTGGCTTCCCAAATGTGACCGTACAAATCAGGGGCAGGGGGATGACTTCGCCTTTGGGCATTATGGTGTTCAGATTCGCAACCCACGTTGGCACCAGATCGACACCGGGCCGCGCGAGACCCATGTTATAAAGACCGGCTTTGAATGGCAGCAACGGCTCTTCGGTCATGTTGCGGTTGCCCTCCGGGAAAATGATCAATGATGACCCTTCATCCAGTGCCTCCAAAATCTTGTCCATTGGCTTGTCGTTGACCTCTGGCCGGCGGTCGATCAGGACACAGTTGAAGACCTCTGGCCCCACAAATGCGCGGATCGGATTTTTCAGCCAATAATCTGCCGCGGCAACGGGCCGAACAGTGCGGCGCAAGGCTGCGGGCAGAACAGCCCAAATCATTGGCATATCGCCGTTAGACGTGTGGTTGGCGTAGTAGACCCTTTGCCGAGGGACCGGTTCGATCCCCTTCCAGTCGGCACGCACAGCCGTAATGAACAGGGCAAACAATCTAAGAGTGTGGCCGACAATTTTAGCGGCAAGAGTGCGAAGAAATTTCATTCACCCATATTGGCGAGC
>JAPKCP010000328.1 GCA_028822885.1 Yoonia sp.
GGGGCCGGGCGGTTAGAGATTCGGTTGGATAAAGACTTCACAACTGTGGACCGCCGAAAGCTTGAGATGGCAGTGCAAGCCCTCCTTGATAAGCTGGATTGAGTTCCACTATTTGAAACCTTCCCTGCGGGGAAGGTTTTTCCTTTGGGCCTGAATGAGGCTCGAACATAAGGTTTAGACACGAAAGTGAGACCGGAAATGACATACGCTTTTGCGCCAGAACCGCAGAAATTCTTACCAATCGTCGGAGGTGAAACTTGTTTCCCAGTCCGCCGTATCTTTTGTGTTGGTCGCAATTATGTAGCTCACGCCGCTGAGATGGGCGGCGAAGTTGATCGCGAAGCACCTTGGTATTTCACAAAATCACCCCACTCATTGGCGCAAAGTGGTGTCACTGTTCCCTACCCGCAGGGCACCGAAAACTATCATCATGAAGTCGAATTTGTCGTGGCGCTTGGCCCTGACGCAACTGTCTTTGGCTACGCTTGTGGTTTGGATATGACCCGCCGTGATTTGCAGCAAATAGGGAAGGATAACCGCCGCCCGTGGGATCTTGGTAAAGATGTTGAGAATAGCGCAGTGATCGGTGACATCACCCTAGCCGCCGCGTTCGGCGCGGTCAGTGACCAGTCGATTTCGTTAGAAGTTAATGACGCACCTCGCCAAAACGGGTTGCTATCTGACATGGTGTGGTCAGTTCCAGACCTGATCGCTCATTTGTCTGGGTTCTACATCCTTGGCGCAGGCGACGTCATAATGACTGGGACGCCGTCCGGTGTGGGGCCAGTCGTGCCGGGTGACGTAATCACTGCAAACGTGGCGGGTCTAAGTCCGGTCCGGCTGACGATAGCCCCACACAGTGTGTGAATGCTTCAAACGCGTCGTTTAACGGCATCGCGTTTTCTTACGTATGCATTGATTCGCTATCCAAGCCTTGATTGCACATCAAAAAGCGGGCTTACTTTACCTGTTCGCTAACGAATATAGCAGGTTTAGGTAGCTAAATACGACATAATTCATTTTTATGTTGATTTTGGTAAGGATTTCTGACCAATTCGTTTTGGATCAAAGTTTTCCGCCGACAGCTTGGTCACCTGTCAGCGTACTAAAATTGACCACATGGCCTCACGGTCATTCCTAGGGAGGGAAAATCAATGAAAACGACACTAACCGCTGCGGCACTTGGTGCGACGATGCTCACGTCGGCCGTTCAGGCGCAAGACACGATCGAAATGACATCGTCTTTTGGCTCAAACCTGCCAATTCTTGGTACGGCTGCGCTCGACTTTGTTGCGAAGATTAACAGCATCTCAAGCGATGTGCAGTTCGAGCATTTTGATCCGGGCAAGCTTGTTCCAACACTTGAAGCGCTTGATGCCGTATCCAACGGATCCGTTGATGCTGCCTATTCAACATCCGGTTACTGGCAGGGTAAAATCACTGCAGCCTCACTTTTCGCAGCAGTACCATTTGGTCCTGAAGCGGGCGAGTTCCTAGGCTGGATCTTGTATGATGATGGTGCTGAGCTTTGGCAGGGCATGTACGACGAAGCTGGCTACGACGTTCACGTTTTGCCATGCGGTATTATCGCTCCAGAAACATCCGGTTGGTTTAAGAACGAAATCAACAGCGTTGAGGACCTTGAAGGTCTGAACATGCGTTTCTTCGGATTGGGCGCAGAAGTCATGGAGCGTCTGGGCGTTTCGACCTCTTTGCTTGCTGGCGGCGACATCTTCCCGGCACTTGAGCGTGGCGCGATTGACGCGACTGAATTCTCAATGCCGCTGATTGATGCGCGTTTAGGCTTCTACAAAATCGCTAAATACAACTACTTCCCCGGTTGGCACCAGCCATCCACATTGTTCGAACTCCTCATCAACAAAGATGTGTGGGAAGACATGAGCGAAGTGGCGCAAAACCAAGTTGAGGTCGCGTGTCTTGCTAACATCACAACAAACTTTGCTGAAGGTGAAGCGAAGAACTTTGATGCGATGGTCGACAACGTTGAAAACAACGGCGTGACAATCAAGCAGTGGGATCCAGCGATGCTGGAACTGTTCGAGTCCAACTGGAACGAGATTGCAGCAGAATTGGCCGCAGAGGACGAGTACTTTGCCAAAGTCTGGGCTGATCTGACTGAGTACCGCACTGGGTACAAAAACTGGTCCACAAACATCTATCTGCCACGCGACCGTTAAGTCACGTTTCGGAGGCTAAATAAGGGCGGCGGCACCTAAAATGGTGCCGCCGCTACCTTTGGAGGGGGAGTGCGAAAAGATGACTGACACCACACACACACTAAGCGTCGATGAGGTCCTTCAGTTAAGTGACCCGGGCGACATTGGTCGCGAACACCATTCTAAGATTGACCGTCTCGTCATCCATATTGGTAACGTCATTTCTTGGGCATTCCCGCTTTTGATGGTTGCGATTGTCTCTCAGGTGGTTTTGCGGGCGAACGGCCACAACCAAGCGTGGCTTGATGACATGCAATGGTGGATTTATGGCGTCGCGATGCTGACTGCTTTTGGGTATGCGATCACAACCAACAGCCACGTGCGGGTCGATATCCTGCACCAGAATTACAGTGCGGAGAAAAAATCCCGTATCGAAGTGATTGCGACAGGTTGGTTTTTGCTCCCTTTCTTGATCCTAATGACCGATGTGATGCTGCACTACGCGTGGACATCGATTGAAGCTGGCGAAGGGTCAAGCAGCCCAAATGGCCTTCATAGGCTCTATATTCTCAAGGCTGTGATGCCAGTTCTCTTTATTCTTGCATGTCTTGCGGCCTATGCCGTCTACCGCCGCAATCTGGGCCGTTTCACGGATATTTCACTGAGTACGCAGCTGCTCTGGGCCTTCCCCGCGGTTGTCTTCCTTATGTGGCGCGTCGTGCATTATCTGATGTATTGGTTCGTTTACTTCACTAACGCCGACATTGTTGCCCGTCGGATTACCCGCGAACCGATATTTGAGTGGTCCCTCACGATCGCCATTGTCTTCGTCATTGCCCTGATCGGGTTCGGCCTGATCACCGCGCGCCGGAAGGGCACATCATAATGCAACTTCTTTCTCTGATAAACTTTATGGACCTGAACCAATGGTTGGTTTTGGCAATGTTCATCGTCTTTATTGTGATGCTCTTTAAGGGCGTTCCGGTGGCATATGGCCTTGTTGGTGTCTCATTGGTGTTCATTGTCTTGGCAGTGTTCATCCTTGACCCGAACAGGGATGCCATTCGGGAATACATCGGCTTTGATGACACTCGGATTGAGTATCGTAAGCTGTTCGCGAACTCTGGCCGGTTCTTTGGTGGCGTCATTCAGAACCCTGTTCTGGTTGCCCTGCCAATGTTCATCTTCATGGGTCTGATGCTGGATCAATCTGGTGTCGCGCAGCGGATGATGAAATC
>JAPKCP010000049.1 GCA_028822885.1 Yoonia sp.
TCCGCTTGACAGCGACTGCACGTGTTGAGGGTGATATCATCCACAAAACAATCGCTATTGAATCTGGTGCCCACTTTGAAGGGTCTGTTCAACGTCAGGACGATCCATTGGCCACGTCTGGGGCGATTCCAAAAGCAAAAATGCCTGAGACAAAATCTTAAGGTTTATGAGATAAATTTCGAAAAAGGCGCCCCACATTTGGAAGCGCCTTTTTCATACTGATTGAGACGCAAATATTACGCCGATCAGGGTATCTCCGCTAAGGGCTGCGACCAGATCCTATCAGGAGAATTGAAACCGCCACGTAGGGCAGCGCCTTAACCAGCGAAGCTAGCCGCCACGTTCGAGTTCGACCGATCAGAAGTGTCATTCACAATCAATGCCACGTCAATTGCCAGAACATCTTAACTATCAAAACTGCCAACACGTAAGTATGCGTCATGCTAGCTTTGCTGACCAAATATAAGCACGATACCACCTGCAAGCATTTTTTGATCCAGCGCAGGTTTATCAATTAGGTTGGTCGTAGTTGACCCGCGCCTAGTGCAATCACGACAGTAAATCGTCACTTTCATTAACTTCAGAACGACGGTTCCTTGTTAGTCTTCAGCTGTCGCATCAGCGCGACTCTTGCCTGCAACATCCATGGCCAGCGTCGCTGCCATTAGAGCGTCTAAATCACCATCAAGAACGCCTTGCGTGTCGGATGTCTCGTAACGCGTCCGCAAGTCTTTAACCATCTGGTAAGGCTGCAACACATAGGACCTGATCTGGTTACCCCATCCAGCATCGCCAGCGTTCTCGTGTACTTCATTCACAAGTGCTGAGCGCTTATCGAGTTCAATTTGGTACAATCGAGACTTGAGGGCTTTCATCGCGATATCGCGGTTCTGGTGCTGTGATTTTTCTGACGATGTCACCACAATTCCAGTCGGGTGGTGGGTAATGCGCACGGCAGAATCGGTCGTGTTCACGTGCTGCCCGCCCGCACCAGATGACCGATATGTATCAAGGCGAATGTCAGACTGGTTCACTTCAATTTCGATGTTATCATCGACCACCGGATAGACCTTTACGGACGTAAACGATGTGTGCCGCTTGGCAGCACTGTCAAAGGGTGAAATTCGAACGAGGCGATGCACACCACTTTCGGACTTCAACCAGCCGTAAGCGTTCTGGCCGCTAATTTTGTAGGACACCGACTTGATCCCGGCTTCTTCACCCGGCGTCGATGATTGCAGTTCTACCTTGTAGCCCTTGCGTTCAGCCCATCGGACATACATCCGGGCCAGCATTGATGCCCAATCACAAGATTCCGTGCCACCAGCACCCGAGTTAATCTCAAGGAAGGTGTCATTGCCATCGGCCTCACCGTCCAGCAGCGCTTCAAGCTCTTTTTGGGCCGCGAACACACCAAGCGCAGTCAATGCTTCTTCTGCCTCGTTTACCACTTCAGCGTCGTCTTCCATTTCGCCCAGCTCAATCAAATCGACAGTATCAGTCAGATCTTGCTTGAGCGTCTCGTAAACGCCAATCGCATCCACTAGCATCTGACGGTCCCGCATCAACTTTTGAGCCGCATCAGGATCGTCCCAAAGCTTCGGGTCCTCAACACGCGCATTGAATTCTTCCAGACGGTGCGGTGCTGTTGTGTAATCCAACCGCTGGGCCAGTAACCCGAGCGACTTTTCAATGGCCGCAATGGTGTTTTGTGTCTCAGCGCGCATGGGTGAATTCCAAAAATTAGCTTAATTTCAAGGGTGATAGCCCGCAGCACTGCCGCGAGCAATCCAGTTAGTACAGACCGCCAGACGACAGTGACCCAAACGACGCCTTTGGCCCCACAGTTGCTGTGCTCCCCGTAGATGTCGTGACCTGACGCGCCGTCTGCGGCACATCGTCAAACAACGGCAAATTCGCAGCAACACCAAAGCCGCCATCAAAGGTAATCCCAAACAGAGGCTGCTCACCTGGACGGAAGCACTCAGCAATCACGTTCTCACCTGAAGCGCCATCGGGCAGTTGCGCCCCAGAAAAACGGTCAATACGAATAAACTGGCAATCCTCAGGCGCGCGAAACGCATTGCCGCCAAACCGCTTCACAGCTTCGGTCATGAAACGGTTGAACACCGGACCACAGGTCCCACCACCGGATGCGCCCCGCATCGTGCGCGGCGTGTCGTACCCGATGTAGCAACCTGCAACGATGTTGGAAGAAAACCCAACGAACCATACATCTTTGGTGTCGTTTGTCGTTCCTGTTTTACCCGCAATCGGTACCGATTGGTTCACCGTACGCCGTGCAGTCCCACGATCCACAACACCCTGCATCATAGAGGTCAGTTGGTAGGCAGTGATTTCATTCATCACGCGTTCGCGGTTAGACACGATGCGCGGCGCCTCACCACTGGCAAGCTCAAACCCTGTGCAGTTCACACAATTACGCTGATCATGGCGGTACACCGTCTTGCCGTACCGGTCCTGAACACGGTCCACGAGGGTTGGTTCGACCCGTTCGCCACCATTTGCAAACATCGCGTAGGCGGCGACCATACGGAACACAGTCGTTTCATCTGAGCCAAGCGAGGCCGCAAGCACCTGATTCATGCTATCATACACGCCAAAGCGTTCGGCGTATTCCGCAACCGTTCCCATTCCGACCTCTTGGGCCAGACGAATAGTCATCAAGTTCCGTGACTGTTCAATCCCTGTACGCAAAGGCGTTGGACCATAGAATTGGTTGGAAGAGTTTTGCGGGCGCCAAACGCCCTGCGGCGTATTAATCTCAATCGGGCTATCAACAATGATAGTCGCAGGCGTATATCCAGAATCAAGGGCGGCTGCGTATACAAACGGCTTGAACGACGATCCCGGCTGACGACGGGCTTGTGTCGCGCGATTGAAAACCGAGTTCTGATAAGAAAATCCACCCTGCATCGCCAAAACGCGGCCCGTGTTCACGTCCATCGCCATGAACCCACCCTGTACCTCGGGCACCTGACGCAATGTCCAGCGGATGAATGTATCAGATGCGTCTTCGGTCATGCGACGTACGTGGACAACATCACCCGGCTCAAAGTTGTCAAAGAAATTACCACGCATCCATTCGATGTCTTTGCGTGGCACAACTTGGGGCTCTGCTGCTGTGTCAGTGATGTTCTGAACGCCGATACGCAGTTCGTTTTCGGCAACGTCGAGGATAACAGCCGGGTGCCATTCGTTCTCAAGGTTGACGTCACGGGACACGCGCACTTTGGACAAGGCCTCCCGCCATGCAGCCTCGTCACCCAATGTTTCAACCGGAATTGTTTTACCGGTTCCCCGCCAAACCCCAAGACTGCGATCAAAGTCTTCTAGCGCGATCCGAAGCGATTCTGCGGCGACATGCTGCAGCTCTTCATCAATGGTTGCCCGGATCGAAAGACCACCACTAAAGAACTCTTCCTCGCCAAAGTTAGCACTTAACTGGCGGCGGATTTCATCGGTGAAATAATCACGCGGCGGACGCTCATCAAAGTGAGACGGAAAGTCGCCACCCTGCACGGTCAGCAACGGGTCGGCCTTTGCCACTTCAAATTCTTCGTCCGAAATATAGCCGTTCTCGTGCATCTCGCGCAGAATAAATGCGCGACGTTCCAACGCTGCTTCACGATCATTTACGGGATGATAGCTATACGGGGCCTTGGGATGAACGGCGAGAAACGCCGCCTCTGCCGGGGAAAGTTCACCTAGTGGTTTGTTAAAATAACTTTGTGCAGCAGCCGTCACACCAAAGGACCGCACGCCAAGGTCGATCTCATTAAGATAAAGCTCAAGAACCCCTTCTTTACCAAGCGTTTCTTCCAATCGCGGGGCGAGAATGATCTCTTTTATCTTGCGAGAAATACCGTCTAAACCGCGCCGCGATCCATCAAGCAGGAAGTTTTTGGCAACCTGCTGCGTGATCGTGGATGCACCGCGTAATTCGCGCCCGCGCGACTGGATCGCCTCAATCACAGCGGATGCTATACCGCGCGGATCATAGCCGCCGTGTTCGTAAAAGTTCTTGTCCTCAGCCGAAATAAACGCCTGTTTCACAATATCAGGGATTTCCTCAGCAGGTGTGAACAGACGCCGTTCAGTCGCGAATTCGTCGATTATTTTACCTTCGCCAGAATAAATCCGGCTAATCGTCTTGGGCGCGTATTGCGACAGTACGTCGTACGACGGCAAATCACGCCCATAGACGTAAAAGACACCACCCAAGCCAAGGGCCGCAATCGCAAGGGCAAACGTGAGCGTCGTAAAGATGCCCCCAAAAAAAGATAAAATAAACCGCAGCACGCCCGTAATTCCTTTGGATTTGTTGAGAGCTTTATACCGCCTCCGGTCACAATGGTCAAAAGCCGATTAAGGGGAGTTTCGCTTGTTTTGGCCCAATTATATTCAGTTTCGATCACGTTTACTGGCGCAACAGCGGCGCACGCACGGCTTCGTCTTGCGCCCACGCCAAAACTGCCGTGACGATCCCCGTAACAATAGGAGCACGCGTCGCAGGCGCAGACAACATTTCGCGGTCACTTGCATTCGACAAAAAGCCCACCTCGATCAAAACTGATGCAAAATCAGGGGCGTTTAAGACAGCTAATCGCCCTTCACGGCGCGGTTTTGAATTCAGCCGCGCACCAGCCGCGCGCAAGCCTTCAACGGCCGCATCTGCAAACCGTTGAGACTGTGGCTCAGTTTGCGTGCGTGCGAGGTCCATCAGCACGGTTGCCACGCGATCATCTTGACCGGACAGATCCACGCCAGCCAACAAATCACCACGCTCGTGACGTTCAGCCATGCGGGCAGACGCGAGATCAGACCCTTCAGCATTTAAGGTATAGACAGACCCCCCGCGCGCCTGGTCCACCTCTAAAGCGTCGGCATGCAGCGATATCAACAGATCAGCTTTCGCAGCCCGCGCAATAGACATACGCCCCTCTAATGGTACAAATACATCTGCATCGCGCGTCAAAATCGCCCTGACTGACCCTGTTCGGTTCAACGCCTCTGCCAACTCGATGGCCAGTTGCAACATCAGATCGGCCTCGTGGACACCGCCTTGGACCGCACCGGGATCAATCCCCCCATGCCCCGGGTCAATGACCACAGTCAGGGGACCGTCGTCCGGCGTGGGTGCCGGCAAACTGGGCGCCGCGGCGGTCGCGTCCCACACGCTACCGACCGGTGCGCCTGATTTCTCTGCAAAGGTTTCAGGATCTGTGGTTTCAAATTTCAACGTTAAGGTTGCCGTACCATCCTGTTGAAAAGTCTTCATTTCCGCTGTTTTTAAGGTAACAGGCTCATCCAAATCAACAATAAGACGCGACCACCCTGTCTGGAAAGTTCCAAAGCGAATGTCTTGCGCAATCCGCGACTGATCAAGAGCGGCTTGCTCAACACCCGTCCAATCAATCTCGCGAAAATCGACAACCAATCGCTGCGGACTATCGAGTGAAAACACACGGTACGGCACGACTTGAGACAGTTCGAGTTCAATTTGCAGGCCATCGCTTGTATCAGTAATCGCGCTCTTGGTTTGGTCAATTCGCGCCAACCCACTGAAATCTTGCGCACAAACGGCCGGTGCCCAGATCATCAATGCAAAGATCATGCGGATCATGTGCGGCGTCCCTGCATAAAAGTTGTGAGCCGCGAGAGGCCTTCAGTGATGTCTGCGGTCGAACGCGCATAGGAAAAGCGCAGCCAATGATGTCCACGCACCGGATCAAAATCAAGCCCCGGTGTCACGGCGACCCCCGCTTGATCCAAAATCTCACGCGCGAAGGCCAAAGCATCTTCGGTGTACTCTGACACGTCGACATAGACGTAAAATGCACCATCTGGCGGGGCAAACTTGGTCAAGCCTGCAGCTTTCAACCCGTCAATCATCAATTGGCGGTTGGCGGTGTAAACTGATATATTCTGCTCTAACTCCGACTCGCAATCCATTGAATACAAAGCAAGACGCTGGGCTGCATGTGGCGCACAGATAAACATATTCTGAGCAAGCCGCTCGACGATACGTACGTGATCATCTGGCACAACCATCCAACCCACACGCCAACCTGTCATTGAGAAATACTTGGAAAATGAATTCACAACATAGGCGTCATCTGTCACCTCAAGCGCCGACACGGCCCTGCGGTCATAGCCAAGCCCGTGGTAAATCTCGTCCGAGATCAACGCAGCACCTTCGCTGTTGCAAGCATCAGACATCGCCGCCAATTCGTCCTTTGTCAGCATCGTCCCAGTTGGGTTGGCAGGCGAAGCGACGATCATACCTGCCAAGTTATGATCAGCAACCGCTGTTGGCTGCGGCTGGAACCGCTGTTCCAAAGTTGTTGGTATATCAATTGGGGTAAGGCCAACTGCTTTCAAAATTTGGCGGTATGAGGGATAGCACGGCGTCCCCAGACCAACCCGTTCTGCGTTATCAAACAACGCACTAAACGCCAAAAGGAAAGCACCTGACGCGCCAGAGGTGATCACGACGCGCCCCGGATCAAGATCCACATTATACCAGTCACCATAATGCTTCGCGATCCGCACGCGCAGGTCGGGCAACCCCAAACCAACAGTATAGCCAAGCGGGTCATCCAGATCGGCGGCCAACCGCGCACGGGCCGTTGCAGGCGCACCAGTCCCCGGTTGGCCGACCTCCATGTGAATAATATGGCGTCCTGCAGCCTCTGCTTGGCGTGCGGCCTCCATCACGTCCATTACAATAAACGGATCGACCATTCCACGGGTTGAATGACGCATCTGCTACCCCTTATATTTTGACTTGAGATATCAGGTAGTCATGCTGTGACGTCAATGGCGCTTGGCACCCCCTGCCAGATATGGTCTTGATGCGCCGACAATCTTGAGGAAAGTTGATTTATGCGCCGTTTTGCACCCCTTGCCGTTTTGGCCACCCTTGCCGCACCTTTGGCCGCGCAAGACATGACACCTGATGAACGCATCACTTTCCGCGCTGAAGTTCGGGCTTACCTGCTCGAAAACCCAGAGGTCTTGATGGAGGCCATCGGCGTTCTTGAGGATCGTGAATCTGCAAACGCACGGTCCAATGATGTTGACATGATCGCTAACAATGCTGACATCTTGTTTAACAGCGAGACGTCGTTCGTGGGTGGCAACCCTGATGGTGACTTTACGGTTGTCGAATTCCTCGACTACCGCTGCGGATATTGTAAGCGCGCGCACCCCGAAGTTGCTGCCCTCATCGCAGGTGACGCCAACATCCGCTACGTGATCAAAGAGCTGCCAATCTTGGGCGCCGAATCCGTTCTTGCGTCGCGCTATGCGCTCGCGGTGCAAATGATTGCGGGTGACGATGCTTACTACGATGTGCACAACACATTGATGGAATTTGAAGGTAACTTCACTGATGCAAGCCTTGCGCGGCTATCCAGCGCTTTTGGTCTTGATCATGATGCTGTCTCGGAAAAGATGAATAGCGCCGATGTTACTGCTGTGCTTGCAGAAAATCAGGCGCTGGCGAGCAACCTTGCGATTACTGGCACCCCTTCGTTTGTGTTTGAGGACCAAATGCTACGTGGATATGTGCCGCTAAACCAGATGGAGCAAATCGTCGCCCAACTCCGATCACGTGATGGTTAACCACTGGTGCTGGTTCTTGCGATGGAATGCCTAAATTTCAGCGTAAAACGTGGATTATGACAGGGAACATACAGTGTAAAACCCCCGTTAATTTCTGATCACAACAGCTGCAGCAAGCACACTGACCGTCCAACTATTCGCGGCGCGGGCCGATGGCCATGCAGTCGATATCTTTTCGACGGCAAATGGTGCGATTGAGATATATCCCATCGCCCATGCTTCTTTTGTGATGAAAACGCCGGGCGGTGTCATCTGCGTAGACCCAGTGGGTGATGCGGCTTCCTATTCCGATTTTTCGGCCGTAGATCTGGTCTTGATCGCACATGAACATGGCGACCACTTTAACCAAAAGACGCTTGATGCGGTGGCAATGGAAAGCACTGTGCTGATCACGAATCCAAACGTCTACGACGCACTTTCCGATGCCATCCAAGTTCAAGTTATCAAAATCGTAAATGGCGAAGATACGATGCTCTGTGACGTCGCCGTCGGGGCAATCGCAGCCTACAACTTGTCCAAAGATCGGCTTAACTTTCAACCAAAAGGCCACTACAATGTTCTGACGGTTGATGGTGCCCGCGTCTACATCTTGGGTGATACTGAGGACGTGCCAGAAATGTGCGCCTTCAAGAATATTGATATTGCGTTTTTTTGCATGAACTTGCCGTTCACAATGGATGCAAACGCGACGGCTAATGCGGTCTATTTCATGCCTGCAAACGACTAATTCTACCATTACCGTGGCTGCGACAATGGCACGCAAGACCCAATGGTGTTCGCGGAGCTTTTGGCCGACGGCATCAAAGCCAAGGTGGGCGGTAGTATAGCTAAACTTTGGCTTGGGCGTCTGCTGAGATTGCAGATGCCTCCGGCGGGGATTTAGAAAAAACCAAAGAAGTGAAGCGGTTGAGGATTACTCAGCCGCCTCTTTTGCGGCTAGCGCGTCAAGTTCGGCTGCTTTCGTTTCGACCTGCTCCACGATGTGGTCGACCATACTGGCGTTATCTTGTTTGTGGCTTTGCTTGCCTGCGAGATAAACCATACCCGCACCGGCACCACCGCCTGTGAAGCCGACATCGGTCATTAGCGCCTCGCCCGGTCCATTCACAACGCAACCAATTATGCTCAGCGACATTGGCGTTTTGATGTGTTCAAGCCGCTGTTCAAGCGCTTCGACAGTCTTGATGACATCAAACCCCTGCCGTGCGCAGGACGGACACGAAATGATGTTCACACCGCGATGGCGTAGACCAAGAGATTTGAGGATTTCAAAGCCCATCTTAACCTCTTCGACCGGATCAGCGGAAAGAGACACGCGGATCGTGTCCCCGATCCCCATCCACAGCAGATTGCCCATCCCAATCGCGGATTTCACCGTGCCGCTCATCAAGCCACCTGCCTCAGTGATACCAAGGTGGATCGGCGCATCAGTTTGCTCAGCCAACTGCTGGTACGCGGCGGCGGCCATGAACACATCAGAGGCTTTGCAACTAATCTTAAATTCATGGAAGTCGTTGTCTTGCAAAATTTTAATATGATCGAGGCCGGATTCAACCATCGCGTCTGGTGTCGGCTCTCCATATTTATCCAACAGGTGCTTTTCCAAAGAGCCGGCGTTTACGCCAATCCGTATTGAGCAGTTGTTATCACGCGCGGCTTTGATAACCTCTTTGATCCGTCTCTCATCCCCGATGTTGCCCGGGTTAATCCTTAAGCAAGCAGCCCCAGCCTCTGCCGCCTCAATCCCGCGTTTGTAGTGGAAATGGATGTCAGCAACGATCGGCACGGAAACTTCAGGAACGATCAGCTTCAGTGCGCGGCTAGACGCTTCGTCAGGGACAGAGACACGCACAATATCAGCGCCCGCTTCTGTGACTGCATTAATCTGGTCAATCGTCCCTTTAACGTCCGTTGTCAGCGTGTTGGTCATAGTCTGCACCGAGATCGGCGCATCGCCCCCGACAGGCACGTTACCCACCATAATTTGACGGCATTCGCGTCGATATATATTACGCCAAGGACGGATGTGGTTCAACGACATGAGAGTAGGACCTTAAACTGCAAAGTTGACTTTAACCTATGCTCACCGACCGCTTACAGCAACGGGGTGTCACGGGTTATTGTGCCGCAGGGGCCAGTTCGGCAACGCGCACAATGTCAGCCAGATCGCTATCTGCAGTGAGATCAGCCACAGTGAAGCTTGCTGTCAGATTATCGACGGACATAGCAAGGTTTGACGTCACCTGACCCCGTGGACCAGCCGGGCCATAATGGATGCCATTGATCGCAAAATAAATTGCACCAGACGCACCTACACGCAATGTCGCGGGATTTTCAGTTTGTGGCACTGTGAACGTGTCACCAGCCTTCATTGTAGCCTCGAAGATCGTTGTGCCATCTGCAGCCTTCACACGCACCCAAGCTGGGCGCACAGCGATCATTTGAACACCGGGGGCTGGTGTTTCGAGCACTTGGACACCACTAACGGCTATTGGCGCACCACCAATGAGACCCGCAGCGTCAGCTACGGCCTGCTCAAAGCTCGTTTCAGGAACAATCGCCCCAAAGGAACCCGGGTTCAAAGACGCGATCGGACCATCGCGCGACACGAGAAGCGGAACGTCCAACGCCTGCGGGCGATACAAGCGATCAAAGGCTTCAACCGATGGGGCTGCAAATGAAGCAACTTGGCCTGTTTCAGGCGCGATGTTCGCGCCACCAGCAAGTGGATCAATGTCGGACACCACAGTTGGTGCCTGCTCAACCGGGGCAAACTGCACGCGCTGTACTTCTTGCAGCACGGTCCAGCCGCCGTATCCGATGCCACCAATCAATGCGGCAAGTACGAAAACTGACCCAACCGCACCAGGTTCAATCCGGCTAAACAACGCGTCACCTTCAGGCACAAACGGAGTCGCAGAGGCTGAAAAAATATCGTGGCCTTTGATGGGGCGTTTTTGTAGGATCGATGGCTTTGCCGCCGACGCCTCTGCCGACATGCCATGAGCAGTCGCAAAGCCACTTTCGCCGCAAAACGTGTCAAACGCCCAATCCGGGTCCATCTTTAAGTAACGTGCGTAAGACCGCACATAGCCCGCAATAAATCCGGGTGTGTCAAAGGCTGTAGGGTCCGCGTTTTCAATCGCAGCAATATAGGCAGCTTTGATTTTCAACTCGCGCTGCACATCAAGTAGACTTTTGCCCAAAGTCGCGCGTTCACCACGCATCAAATCGCCAAGACGCAAATCGAATGCGTCAAAACCGGTCGTTTCAGCTTCTTGCTGAACCCGATTGCGTCTAAATCCCTTGACGATCATGAGTAATTCCGTAGCCCGCTTGTGTCCCAATGTACCGTCGAATCCTGTCCCGAATCCTAGCAGTAACAATTCTTAGGTAACACAACATGCAGTTGCTTGCACATGCAGAAAGTGTCCGAAATACAATCTAACCGGCCATTTCGGCACGATTCAGCGCACAGTGGCTCCACAACGTATCCAAACCAGAAACAAGTGCATCCATTTCACCCGGACCGTGCACTGGTGATGGCGTAAAGCGCAGGCGCTCTGTCCCGCGTGGCACTGTGGGGAAATTGATTGGCTGCACATAAATCCCATGATCGGACAGCAATCTGTCTGATAGGACTTTTGTGTGGACTGGATCACCCACAATGAGCGGCACAATGTGGCTACCATGGTCAATGATCGGCAGCCCCATCCCTTTCAAGCGGTACTTAAGAATCGCCGCTTGTGTTTGGTGCTGGTCGCGCAGGCTCTGATCCAGCTTGAGGTGCGCAACAGAGGCCGCAGCACCAGCTGCAACCGCAGGCGGTAATGACGTCGTAAAAATAAAGCCCGGCGCATAGGACCGGATCGCATCACACATCCGCGCACTTGCCGCGATATAGCCACCCATCACGCCGTAGGCTTTTGCGAGGGTGCCGTTAACAATATCGACACGGTCCATCAACCCGTCTCGTTCTGCAACCCCTGCCCCGCGACGACCGTACATACCAACGGCGTGGACTTCATCAATGTAAGTCAAAGCCCCAAATTCGTCCGCGAGATCACAAAGCTCTTTGATCGGGCCAAAATCGCCATCCATCGAATAAATCGATTCGAACGCTATCAGTTTTGGCGCGTCGCGGTCATCCGCCGCAAGCAATTCACGCAGATGGTCCAAATCATTGTGACGGAAAATACGCTTTGCGCCGCCATTGCGCCGCACACCCTCTATCATAGAAGCATGGTTCAGGGCGTCAGAATAGATAATCAGACCCGGAAACAATTTTGGCAGCGTCGACAAGGTCGCATCATTGGCGATGTAGGCAGATGTAAACAGCAAGGCATCTTCTTTGCCGTGCAGATCAGACAATTCAGCCTCAAGCCGTTTATGGTAGACTGTTGTGCCAGAAATGTTGCGCGTGCCACCAGACCCTGCACCTGTGGCGTCGATCGCCTCGTGCATGGCATTCATAACAACCGGATGCTGACCCATGCCAAGATAGTCATTACCGCACCAAACTGTCACAGAAGCGGTCGTGCCGTCCTCTTTATTCCAGACTGCATGAGGAAACTGGCCACGTGTGCGTTCAATGTTGATGAAGGTCCGGTAACGGCCCTCGTCATGAAGACGGTTTAGAGCTAAATCAAGTTGCACGTTATAGTTCACCGGGTATTCCTTCGTCTTATCACCGGGTTCAGTCGCTGGAGACATTCAGCTTAGAACCTTTCTATGTCTCATATAGGGCCAGTCGCCTCGCATCAATACGCTTTGCGACGCTACAATTTGACGCCCCCTGTTTGAAACCAATCACATAAGACCCGCCGAGCAGACATGATCTGGATCAAATGGGGGGCCGTTAATCACGATATGAACGCGCCGATCAGCAATATCACGGACCAGAGCATTCAGTTTGTAAGGCTGCAGATTTATTGCGCCCCAAGCCGAACATCTTCCACTGGATATCCCAATGAATCTTGATCCGCGTAGGCTGCGTGACAGTCATGGCAAAAGGATTGCTTTACGCCCATTGTTTTGCCGTTTGGTTGAACGCCTGAGTAAACCCAATTGCCGAACTCTTCAGCGTCGGTTCCAGCTTCAACCTTGGTCATGATAAAAAGTGGCCCAAGACGTGGGGTGCCATCACCGCGTAATTTATAGGATTCTTTTGCGATAACAGTCCCGGCTGGCATTACGAAATCGTCGCCATAGGCATATTGTATATAGGTGTCATAGCCAATTTCGTTGACGAAGGTGTTCAAGAACCGCTCTCCGTGGATGCCCGGCACAGCAGGTCCAGTCGCGGCATTGCCCCACGTGCGATAGACGCTACCAACCGCGTCGTCATGCGCGGCATAGCCTGCTGCAAGATCATCAGCGACACAGGCGTACAGGGCAGCAACTTCAGCTTCATCAAAATCAAAAACCTCTTTGTCAAAGGTACAGGCCGCGTGGCCATCTGCCACAGCACTTTGCGCGCCGCCAACAAGCGCGACTGCGGCTACCATCACAACAATTATTCCCGTTTTCATACATCTCTCCCTTAAAAACCCCACGGCCCTCATGGGGCGTCATCATGTCGCACCCTAGCGAATCGTTAGTACTGTTCATAGCCATGCAGCCCTCACAAAACTGCGAGGCGTTGTAATCAGGCTATCCGCTTCATCTGTCTGAAAGAGTTCAGACATCCGTTTGCATGCCAACGCAATTTAACGTCAGTATGGCGTCAAATACTGGTTCCCACAGAAAGTAGTCCTCATGACCCTCGACCCCGTCCTTGCCCAGATTGATGCAGACCTAGATCACGCGACCGCGCGGTTGTTGGATTTGCTGCGCATTCAGTCTGTTTCTACTGATCCTGCTTACAAAATCCATTGTGACGCTGCCGCAGATTGGCTGGTCGATGATCTGGCTTCAATTGGGTTTGATGCGTCCAAACGCCCAACGCCCGGCCACCCGATGGTCATGGGACACGCAGGCGACACCGGAACGCATGTGCTATTTTACGGTCACTACGACGTGCAACCTGTTGATCCAATTGATCTATGGGATAACGACCCTTTTGATCCGCAGATTGAGGACACAGCCAAAGGCAAAGTCATCCGGGGTCGCGGATCATCCGATGACAAAGGCCAGCTGATGACCTTTGTTGAGGCGTGTCGCGCGTGGAAAACCGT
>JAPKCP010000329.1 GCA_028822885.1 Yoonia sp.
ATCAGCACAGACATGTTAAACATCCGCAGCCGAGCAGCATCAGACTTTGCAGTAATAAAGTCTTCAACATCTGGGTGGTCACAGCGAATCGTCGCCATCATCGCACCACGGCGTGAACCCGCAGACATAATTGTGCGGCACATCGCATCCCACACATCCATGAACGACAGAGGACCAGACGCATCAGCAGCAACGCCTTCAACCAAAGCGCCTTTTGGACGGATAGTTGAGAAATCATACCCAATGCCACCACCCTGCTGCATGGTCAGTGCAGCCTCTTTGAGCATATCAAAAATGCCGCCCATGCTGTCAGGGACAGTGCCCATGACGAAACAATTGAACAGTGTGACAGAGCGCGCAGTGCCAGCGCCAGCAGTAATCCGGCCAGCGGGCAAGTATTTGAAGTCTTCCAACGCATCGTAGAATTTCGGCTCCCACGCCTTCGGATCTTTCTCAACACTGGCAAGTGCGCCCGCAATCCGGGACCAAGAATCCTCAACGGTCACATCAATCGGCGTGCCGTCTGCTTCTTTGAAGCGATATTTCATATCCCAGATTTGTTCAGCGATTGGGGCAGTAAAACGGGACATAGGAAGACCTCTTGTTGATTGGTAACTGGCGGTACGAAGTATTCGCACTAACTAGATTCGGGAGGGGTGTGAAGCACAATTTCACGATAAGACCCCACATTTAGTGCGTCAAATTGGCAGAAATACAAAATGTAGACTATTTTCTTGTAGTCGCCATTCCGCCACAGTAGCACAGTGATACATAACTGCGGAATCAATCATGTCCAAGACTGTCAATCTTATCAAATTATCGGTCGGCACTGATGATGTTGCGGGGCTTGCCGCATGGCAGGCAACAAAACGAGCGCAAACAGATGATGGCTACCCGCGCCACGTAACCCGCATGTGGCCCAAACGCGAGACCGAAATCCTGAACGGCGGCTCAATTTATTGGGTTATCAAAGGGGTCATTCTTGCGCGTCAAAAAATTCTTCGCCTCGACGAATACAACTCTGCTGACGGTATTCGACGCTGCGCCATCGTTTGCGACACACCGCTGATCCGGATTGCAGCAACTCCAAAGCGGGCATTTCAAGGCTGGCGCTACCTGACACCCGAAGATGCACCTATAGACCTTCCAGAAGGGCGCGAAGAGGAAGAACCGCTTCCGTTGGAGCTTAGCCAAGCCCTCGCCGCTATCGGGGTGCGCTGACCGCTCTTCATTTCGCTAAAACAACTCACAGCGACTTTACAAAACCAGTGCATATCGACCACACACCGATTTTTCGCGAAAAATCGCCACCCTTCAGACGTCGAGCATCACCATCAGCCGCTTTAACGTCGCCCGCTGCACATCTGTCCAATCGCGCCGACGTCCTCGAAATAATGTAGCCTGCGACGCGTGAATCAACCCGTCATCCAAAATCTTGAGACCGTTCGCGCGCAACGTTTCGCCGGTTGAGGTAATATCAGCAATCGCCTCTGCCGTTTCGTTCTTCACGACGCCTTCAGTCGCACCCTGACTATCCACAAGTCGGTAATCCGCAACACCTTTTTCGCGCAAAAACTCACGCACAAGCCGATGATATTTGGTGGCAATTCGCAGCCGCATCCCATGCGTTTGACGAAATGCAGCAGCGGCGGCGTCCAAATCATCCAGTGTATCTACATCAACCCAGCCTTGAGGAACGGCGATTATCAAATCGGCACCACCAAACCCCATCAGCGCCAGCTCTGCGACTTGCGTATCCCAAACCGCTAACTTCTCACGCACCAAATCTGACCCGGTCACACCCAAATGAATAGTCCCAGCCGCTAATTCGCGTGGGATTTCCCCAGCGGACAAAAGCACCAGCTCAACCCCGTCAATGCCATCCACAGCACCGGCATATTCACGATCTGATCCTGACTTGCGAAGCGTAACTCCACGCTGTCCAAACCAGTCAAAAGTCTTGTCCATCAATCGCCCTTTTGAGGGCACACCAAGCTTCAACATGCATGCAGCTCCAACAGTAGATCGGGGCGGATGACAGCACCCACAGCAGGCACAGCACGTCCATTGCCCAGCACCTCGGTTAGCGCGTCGTAGCGCCCCCCATTTGCAACAGGTCGTGAGTCCTTAACGCCATAAAAGCCAAAAACGAATCCATCGTAGTATTCTAGCGATGTCCGGCCATAACTGCCTTCAAACGGCAGTGCTTCAACATCCACACCCCGTGCCGCAAGCGCATCAAGCCGGGCACGAAGTGTTGAAACGGCATGATCAATCGCAGGCATATCAACCGCGATGTCGCGCAAAGCAGACAATACGTTTGTCGCGGTTTCAGACAGGCCCAATAACGCTTCGATCAAGGCGATTTCATCACCAGAAATTGCCGGCGCTTGCGCGTCAGCTTGCAAAGCCGCAATCCGCGTCTGAACCTCACTACGCGCACGCAAACCAACATCAGGGCCAGCCTGCGCAAAAGGATCAGTTGCCGCCAAAAGGGCCACCCTTTTCGCAGGTGGCGTTGTTCTTCCACCAAATCGATCAAGCATCGCCTTAAAGCGTTTAGGTCGCCAAATATGTCGCATCAGTGCAGCTTTACGCGCATCCGTCGTCCGCAGACCCGCAATCGCGGCCTTCAATAAACCAATATCACCGGTCGCCGCACGCACTGACACGCCACCCAGAGCCGTTTGCACCGTCGCAAAAACATCTGCGTCTGCAGCCGCTGGGTTTCGACCGTCAAAGACCTCATAACCCACTTGGGTGTATTCACGCGCGCGGCTGGGGTCCTCATCCTGCTTGCGAAAGACGGTCCCGGCGTATGTGTAACGGGCCGGGTCAGCGTGGCTTTGCATATGCATCTGCACGACCGGAACCGTAAAGTCCGGGCGCAGCATCATTTCGCCGTGCATCGGATCGTTTGTGACATATGCACGGCCCCGGATGTCTTCGCCGTAAAGATCAAGAAGCACATCGGCGGGCTGCAAAATCGCAGCCTCAACGGGTGCCGCACCTGCCGCTTTAAACACCGCGGATATACGAGCGGCCTCTGCCTTAATCGCTGCGGCCGTCACTTGTCATACCTCGCCAAAATTTCGCGCACTTTCGGGAGGAGATCAACAAGCGCGACCTCTTCCTGCGACGGCCTGTCTTTCCATTCTTCAAGCGTCGCGCCCTTGGCCATTTCGGCCCCGAGGATGAGGTCTTTGATCTGAACGACACCCTTTTCAAACTCATCCCCGCCAGCGATAATCGCGATGGGAGAGTTGCGCGCATCCGCATATTTCAACTGATTACCAAAGTTCTTGGGGTTGCCAAGATACACCTCAGCCCGGATGCCAGCGTTGCGCAATTCAGCGACCATCGTTTGATAGTCGGCCATCCGCGCCTT
>JAPKCP010000050.1 GCA_028822885.1 Yoonia sp.
TGACCCCCTCAGCCATCATCGCTTGCCTTTGGGTCGTGGCTTCGGCCATTGTTGCGTTCCTCCCGATGACGCGTCAGTACGTGCCGGGGATTGCCTTGTTGATCGCCGCCCCGCTCATCATCATTTGGTTGGGCTATGATTACGGCTGGTTTTTTGCGTTGATTGGTGTGTTCGGGTTCTGCTCTATGTTCCGCAACCCACTTATTTTTATCTACCGTCGCTTGCGCGGCGAAAATTTTGAGGTTCCGAAATGATGTTGTCTATGGTGTTTGCATTGCTGTGGCTTGTGATTGCAAATTTGTTGGGAATGTTCCCCTCCAAGGATAATCATTGGCGGCGGGCGTATATCCTTGTTGCGATTGGCGTCCCGTTGTTGGGCTGGGTCACGATCGAGAACGGTCCGTGGATCGCGCTGATGTTTTTGGCCGCTGGCATGTCTGTGTTGCGCTGGCCTGTGTTGTATCTGAGCCGCTGGGTCCGTTCCTTGTTTGTGAAGGGCTAGACCCAAATGGCAAACGCGCTTGTGCTTTTGGTGATGTCTGCGGCGGGGATGATCCCACTCCTTGTGTCGACTGCTTGGATGAAGGCCGGGAAGGTCGGGTATACCCTGACGCTGTTTAGCATTTTGGGCGCGTGTTTGGCGATTTCGATGCAGGCGTCTACGCGGTTGATGGGCGTTGATCCGATCAAAGCTATCGGTGCCGCGCTGATTGTGTTTTTACCCGCCACGATTGGCTGTGCTGTTGGCGCGTTGCTGGGCTGGATGATTGAGCGGCGGCGCGTGAAGAAGTTTCAGGGGAAATGAGCATGTTTGATTTGCCTGAGGTGCGCGGTGTTTTGACCATGGATCGGTCCTTGGATGATCTGACGTGGATGCGTGTTGGTGGTCCGGCTGATGTGTTCTTCCAACCTGCAGATGTGGATGATTTGGCTGCGTTTCTGACGGCCTTAGCGCCAGACGTGCCCGTGTTTGTGATGGGCGTGGGGTCGAACCTTATTGTCCGTGATGGTGGTATTCGTGGTGTCGTGATCCGCATGGGGCGCGGGTTTAACGGGATTGAGATTGGCGAAAAGGTTGTAGTTGGCGCTGCTGCGTTGGATGCGCATGTGGCACGCAAGGCTGCAAGTGCAGGTCTCGATCTGACGTTTTTGCGGACCATTCCGGGGACAATTGGTGGTGCCGTGCGGATGAATGCCGGGTGTTATGGCACTTATGTGGCTGACGTTTTAGAAAGCGTTGACGTTGTGTATCGCGATGGGGCGCGTGGGTCTTTAGCCGCTGATGCGTTGAATTTGCAGTACCGGCAAAGTGTTTTGCCTGAGGGCGCTGTCATTGTAAGCGCTACGCTGAATGCTCCCAAGGACGATGCTGCCGCGTTGGAACAGCGGATGACCGATCAATTGGCCAAGCGTGATGCGACCCAACCGACGAAGGACCGCACCGCAGGATCAACGTTTCGCAATCCCGCAGGATTTTCGTCCACAGGCCAAGCGGATGACAGCCATGAGTTGAAGGCGTGGAAGGTGATTGATGATGCCGGGATGCGTGGCGCAACCCGTGGTGGTGCTGTGATGAACATGATGCACTCCAATTTTTTAACCAACGCTGGTGGCGCTACGGCGGCTGACCTTGAGGAACTTGGTGAAGATGTGCGAAAAAAGGTTTACGCGGAGTCTGGCATCACGCTACAGTGGGAAATTAAGCGTGTAGGTGACACTAAGTTGCCAAACGCTTAAAACTAAGGTCCGCAAAGGGCCGTAAAATGCGAAAGACGGGGCGCAAAGTCCCGCGAAAGAGGCGATGGGTATGTCGAGCAGGGCAAACCCGAAAGTTGTTGTTTTGATGGGCGGACCATCGGTAGAGCGTGACGTATCGCTCTCCTCTGGTCGTGAATGTGCAGCAGCTTTGCGGGTATCAGGATGTGACGTGATTGAGACCGACGCGGGTGTAGACACCAGTGCAGCGCTTGCCGTCCAGCTTCAGGAAATTGCACCGGATTGTGTGTTCAACGCCCTGCATGGCCGTTGGGGCGAAGACGGTTGTATTCAGGGTTTGCTGGAGTGGCTGCGCATTCCGTATACGCATTCCGGTATTTTGGCGTCCGCATTGACGATGGACAAGCAGCGCACCAAAGAAGTGTATGCTGCCAACGGCCTCCCTTTTATGCATTCGGTGATTGTCAGCCGTGCGCAGGTTGAGGCGGCCCATGTTCTGACGCCGCCCTATGTGGTGAAGCCGTTTAATGAAGGGTCTTCCGTCGGCATTTATATAGTGGACGAAACTGCGAATGGTCCGCCGACATTAGCTAATGATATGCCCGACCAAGTGATGGTTGAGACGTATGCGCCCGGGCGGGAGTTAACCACGACGGTTGTTGGTGATCGTGCGCTGACTGTCACCGATATCGTGACTGATGGGTGGTATGATTATGCTGCGAAGTATGAGGAAGGCGGCTCGTCCCATGTGATCCCCGCTGATCTACCAGCTGAGATTTTTGACGCCTGTATGGATTACGCTTTGCGCGCCCATCAGGTTTTGGGCTGTCGCGGTTTGACACGGACTGATTTTCGGTGGGACGAAAGCCGGGGTCTGGCTGGTTTGATCTTGTTGGAAACCAATACGCAACCGGGGATGACGCCAACATCATTGGCCCCTGAACAGGCTGAGAAAATGGGCATGTCATTCCCTGATCTGTGCCGTTGGATGGTGGAGGATGCGTCATGCGATCGTTGATCCGTAGGCATCCACTTGAACGCAAAGCCAGCCGTACGAAATTGAGTGCGCCGCGTGACCCGGCCCCGTCAAAATGGCATTACCGTTACCAACGCTGGATGTTGACGCCGGGTGTACGGGCCGCCGTTCGGGTCGGGACGCCGCTTGCGTTGATTGCAATTATTGCGACTGTTTGGCTATCCCAAGACGCTAACCGCGAGATGGTCGGTGCGAAATATGCAGCCGTGAAGGCAAGCCTGCATCAGCGGCCTGAATTCATTATGACTGAGTTCAAAGTGACTGGCGCTGATCCGCAAACGACTGCCGATATTGAAAGTGTCTTGCCGGTTAAATTTCCTGTGTCCTCGTTTGATTTGGACATGGAAGATCTACGCGAAACCGTTGAGCAACTTTTTGCGATTAAGTCTGCGCGTATTCGGCTGGGTGAAGGTGGTGCATTGGATGTTGATGTCACGCCGCGCATTGCTGTTGCTGTTTGGCGTGATGGGACAATGCTGCGCCTCATTGATGAAGACGGCATTATAGCTGGCATAATTGTAGAACGGGCTGAACGTCGCGATCTGCCGCTTATTGCCGGTGACGGCGCGTATGAAAATATCGATGAGGCGCTGACGTTGTTTCGCACCGCAGACCCGATCCGTGACCGGGTCCGTGGGTTGGTGCGGATGGGTGAGCGGCGCTGGGACTTGGTGTTGGACCGCGGGCAGCGCTTGTTGCTCCCGAATAAAGACCCGATCGCGGCGCTTGATCGCATGATCGCACTGAATGAAGCGCAAGATATGTTGAACCGGGACGTCGCGGTTGTTGATATGCGCAATCCAAAAAGAGCCGTCCTAAGAATGACAGCAGAGGCAGCAAATGCTTACCGACGTGTAAGTGATACGGGGAACTAAGGCAAAATGCGCGATCTTTATGAGAGCCAACGGGCTATGCGGAACATGCGCAAAGCCGCTATGCAGCGCGGTGTCATCGCCATTTTGGACGTTGGAACGTCTAAGATTGCGTGCCTTGTGTTGCGTTTTGACGAGACACAACCGGTGGAAACCGAAGGTGTTGGGTCAATGGCAGGTCAGTCATCGTTCCGTGTGATCGGGGCGGCTACGACGCGGTCGCGTGGTGTTCGGTTCGGCGAAGTCGATGCGATGCAGGAAACGGAACGTGCTATTCGTACGGCTGTGAATGCCGCTCAAAAGATGGCGCAAGTGCGTGTGGATCACGTGATAGCGTGTTTGTCTGGGGCGCGGCCCCGGTCATATGGGCTGGATGGCGCGCTAGATCTTGAAGGCGGTATGGTCACAGAACAGAGCATCGCGCAGGTCATGGCCTCTTGTGACGTGCCTGATTACGGTGAAGACCGTGAGGTTTTGCACGCACAGCCGGTGAATTTTGCGCTTGATCATCGATCCGGGATGGCTGATCCGCGCGGTCTTGTTGGGAATATGCTGACGACCGATATGCATATGCTCACTGTTGATGCCGTGGCTGTGCAGAACATCTTTTTCTGTATCAAGCGCTGTGATCTTGAACTCGCTGGCTTGGCATCGTCGGCCTATGTGTCCGGCATGTCGTCGCTTGTTGAGGATGAACAAGAACTGGGGGCTGCTTGCATTGATATGGGTGGTGGCTCCACGGGTATTTCGGTCTTCATGCGCAAGCACATGATTTATACTGACGCAGTGCGTATGGGGGGTGATCACATCACCAGTGACATTTCGATGGGTCTGCAAGTGCCGCTGGCGACTGCGGAGCGGATCAAGACATTCTATGGTGGTGTGATGGCGACCGGCATGGACGATCGCGAGATGATTGAAATTGGCGGAAACACTGGCGATTGGGAACACGATCGTCGGACCGTCAGTCGGGCTGAGCTGATTGGTATCATGCGGCCCCGCGTCGAAGAGATTTTGGAAGAAACGCGTGCGCGCCTTGATGCAGCAGGGTTTGAGCATCTTCCGTCCCAGCAGATTGTTCTGACAGGTGGCGCCAGCCAAATACCTGGGCTTGATGGTCTTGCAACGAAAATTCTTGGTAAACAAGTGCGACTTGGCCGACCTTTGCGTGTTCAGGGCTTGCCACAAGCCGCGACAGGTCCTGCTTTTGCGGCAGCTGTGGGTATGACGCTATTTGCTGCGAATCCCCAAGATGAGTGGTGGGATTTTGAAATTCCTGCAGATCGCAATACCTCCCGGTCGTTTAGGCGGGCTGTCAAATGGTTCAAAGACAACTGGTAATACGCAAGATTTCGCCTGTTCCCCTAGATCGGGCGATTAAGCTGCCAAAAATGGCCATATTTTGTGGCAATTACACGTTTTTTTCGTGACCTCTGAGCTTCTGAGGTCTAGGATTAGTGTAATTAACTTACGATTGCTCGGTGGGACGGGCCTAAAAAACACAGGCGGACAGGACACATGACATTGAATCTCTCGATTCCCGGACAAGACGAACTAAAGCCACGTATCACCGTGTTTGGTGTTGGCGGGGCAGGCGGCAACGCTGTGAACAACATGATCGAGCAAGAACTCGACGGAGTTGAGTTCGTTGTTGCGAATACTGATGCTCAAGCATTGCAGCAGTCCAAATCGCCTGCGAAAATCCAGATGGGTATCAAAGTCACTGAAGGTCTGGGTGCTGGTGCACGCGCATCCGTTGGTGCTGCTGCCGCCGAGGAAAGCATCGAGCAGATCGTTGATCATCTTGCTGGCGCGCACATGTGCTTTATCACCGCCGGTATGGGGGGTGGTACAGGGACTGGTGCAGCGCCAATTATTGCGCAGGCTGCCCGTGAAATGGGCGTTCTGACTGTTGGTGTTGTGACGAAGCCGTTCCAGTTTGAGGGCAGCAAGCGCATGAAGCAGGCTGATGAAGGCATCGAGGCTTTGCAAAAAGTTGTCGACACGCTGATCATTATCCCAAACCAGAACCTGTTCCGTCTGGCCAATGAAAAAACAACATTTACCGAGGCTTTCGCCCTTGCAGACGATGTTCTGTATCAAGGTGTGAAGGGCGTGACTGACTTGATGGTTCGTCCGGGCCTAATCAACCTCGACTTTGCCGATGTTCGCGCTGTTATGGACGAAATGGGCAAAGCCATGATGGGTACTGGCGAAGCAGAAGGTGAAAACCGCGCTGTTGAAGCTGCTGAAAAGGCTATCGCAAACCCACTTCTTGACGAGATTTCTCTCGAAGGGGCTAAGGGCGTTTTGATTAACATTACAGGTTCCTACGACCTGACGTTGTTCGAACTCGATGAAGCTGCGAACAAAATCCGCGAAAAAGTCGATCCAGAGGCAAACATTATTGTTGGCTCTACGCTTGATCCAGCGATGGAAGGCAAAATGCGGGTCTCTGTTGTTGCAACTGGCATCGACGCTGTAGCTCGCAACTTGGAAGCGCCGGTCCCACGCCGGTCAATGTCCCAGCCTTTGGCACAGCAGCCTGTCACTGAGGTTGTTGTGGCAGCGCCTGTCGCCGCTCCTGTTATGGCGGCAGCCCCACAGCAGCGTACAATGTTTGAACAGCCAGCGGCTGAACCAACATTCCAGCCGCGCCGTGAAGTTGTTGCAGATGATTTGCCGCCACCAGCCTATCAGCCAACGTTTGAGCCTACTTTGGAAGCCCCTGAAGAATTTGTGGCACCACGCCCCGCTGCACCGGGAACACCAACACCAGAAGCAATGGCCCGTCTGCAAGCTGCAGTTGGTCGTGCAGGTGGCGGTCATGTTGAGCGTCCATCAGCTGCTGGCCCGATTCCATCCGCAGCATCTGCGGATGCAGCAGAAGAGAAACGTGGCTTTGGTATCAACTCTTTGATTAACCGGATGACTGGGACTGCCGCTGAACCGCAGCAGTCTGCGCGCCGCGCACCTGACGTCACTGCCCTGCGCGACGAAGCGGACGTTGATCCAGACCAAGAACGCATCGAGATTCCTGCATTCCTGCGACGTCAGGCTAACTGAGTTAACAAAAAATTAGGATCGGGGCGGTTTGACGCCCCGTCGTGATCACGAATAAAGGTCGCCCTTGGGCGGCCTTTTCTGTTTGTAGCCCGTCTGTTAGAATTCGCGACATCGTTTGGCTGTGGTCACGCGTGAACATGTTTCAGACCGTTGCAATTGGTGAATTGAGCCCGACGGACTGTGGCTTTAGTTAAGCTTGCAAGACATTCTAATATATTTGTCGAGGCCCTGTGCAAACAACGCTAAAATCATCTGTGACCTTCGAAGGGGTTGGCCTGCACGCAGGGCTGCCCGCAACGATGGTTGTGCGTCCTGCTTTGGCGGGGGATGGGATTGTTTTTCGGCGTATGGACATTGCGGGCGAAGCGGGGCGTTTGCCTGCACTCTGGGATATGGTCGAAGTATCGCCCTTAAATACACGCCTTCGTAACAATGCCGGCACGACGATTTCAACGATTGAACACCTGATGGCGGCATTTTCTGGGTGTGGCATCCACAACGCCTATATCGAACTTGCAGGACCTGAAGTCCCGATTATGGACGGTTCAGCGGCGGCTTTTGTGCGTGGATTTGTTGGTGCGGGCTTGGTTCATCTTGGGACATCGCTTCGTGCGATTGAAATCTTGAAAGAGGTGTCAGTTCACGATGGTGATTCCTTTGCAATGCTTTCCCCTGCAACAACGTTGCAAATCGCTTTTGATATCGATTTTGTGGATAAAGCCATCGGCGTGCAACGTAAGGTTTTGAATATGGCTAACGGGGCATTCGTGCGCGAACTTTGTGATAGCCGCACATTCTGCCGTGCATCTGACGTGGAAATGATGCGTGCCAATGGCTTAGCCCTCGGTGGTACAATGGAAAACGCTGTCGTGGTTGATGGGGATCAAGTCCTAAGCCCGGGTGGGTTGCGCCACACTGATGAGGCCGTGCGTCATAAAATGCTCGACGCACTTGGTGATCTTTACACGGCAGGCGGCCCGATTTTGGGACGCTACACAGGCCACAAAGCAGGCCACGCCCTCACGAATAAAGTGTTGCGCGCGCTTTTCGCCCAGCCAGATGCTTGGCGCTGGGTTGAATGTGACCACAAGATTGCAGCCCGTCTTCCTGGGGTAGGTGTGTCATCCGCAGATTTGGCAGCAGTCGCTTAAGTTTTTTCCATATTTTGGGTGGCCTGCGTCCAAATTATTGCTGCGTTTGAGGGCTACATCACAAGACTTATGCGCGGAAGTGACCACCAGACCTGCAAAAGGCATTTTGCACCCACTTTTTTTCTGTTAGAGCTAATGCAAACGGGGCAAAGTCCCCTGAGCAGAGTTGCGTTGCGCGAGGACACTATGTCAGGCATATCCAGTCAATCCGGGCGTTTAGCCCGCCGGTTAGGTCCGGTTCTGGCACTTGGCCTTATGGCGGGGTGTGGATTTTTCAATCCAGAGACTCAGGTCGAACTTGAAAGCCTGTCGGCAGAGCAGATTTTTGCCATGGGCGAGCTAGAGCTTGAAAATGGTGAGGCAGACGAAGCGGCAGTGATCTTTGGTGAGATTGAACGTCTTTATCCGTATTCAGGTTTTGCACAACGTGCGTTGATCATGCAGGCGTTTTCATTCCACAAGAACGAAGATTATCCGAACAGTCGCGCGAGTGCGCAGCGCTACATCGACTTTTACCCAGTTGAAGAAGATGCGGCTTATGCGCATTATCTGTTGGCGTTGTCTTACTACGACCAAATCGACGACGTTGGTCGTGATCAGGGGCTAACTTTTCAGGCTTTGCAGGCGTTACGTGTCGTGATCGAAAAATACCCCGGCACCGAATATGCGAGCGCCGCTATCCCGAAGTTTGACCTTGCTTTCAGTCACTTGGCTGCCAAGGAAATGGAAATTGGGCGCTTTTATCTTAAGCGCAGAAACTACGCGGCTGCTGTGAATCGGTTCCGTGTTGTTGTTGAAGATTTCCAAACAACACCGCACACACCAGAGGCTTTGCACCGCTTGGTTGAAAGCTATTTGTCGCTTGGCTTGATTGCTGAGGCGCAGACCGCTGGCGCGATTTTAGGTTATAATTATCAGTCCACCGAATGGTATCAGGATAGCTTTGCTCTGTTATCCGGTCAGGGACTGGAAGCACGGTCTGTCGGGGACAGTTGGTTGTCGTCGATTTATCGGCAAGTATTGCTGGGCGAATGGCTCTGACACATTCACGAAAGCGCGTTTAGAGATGCTGCGCGGCTTAGATATACGCGATATGTTGATTATTGATCGGCTGGAACTGTCGTTTCAACCGGGTCTCAACGTGCTTACGGGTGAAACCGGTGCCGGCAAGTCAATTTTGCTAGATTCGCTTGGGTTTGTTCTGGGTTGGCGTGGTCGTGCTGAATTGGTGCGCGCGGGCGCTGAACAGGGCGAAGTGACTGCGGCGTTTGACTTACCTGTAGGCCATGCGGGACGTGCTGTGCTGGATGAGGCGGGTATCGAAGTTGAAGACGGCGAAGTGATTTTGCGCCGAATCAATACGCGCGATGGCCGCAAAACTGCATGGATCAATGATCGCCGTGTCAGCGGTGAGGTTTTGCGCAAGCTGTCTGTGACGCTTGTTGAATTGCACGGACAGCATGATGATCGTGGTCTTTTGAACCCGCGCGGCCACCGTTTGATGCTTGACGACTATGCGGGGCTTGATGCGGATATCGCAAAAGCCAAAACAGCGTGGAAAGCCCTATCTGAAGCGCGAAAACGTCTTGATGCCACCCGCGCGCGGATTGCAGAGGCGCAGGCCGAAGAGGAATATCTGCGTCACTCCGTTGCGGAATTGGGTACGTGGGAACCACAAGCTGGCGAAGAGGCGACCCTTGATACGCAGCGCCGCCTTATGCAAGCCGCCGAGAAAATCCGGACTGATATTGCCAAGGCAGGCGATGCTTTGGGGTTGTCTGGCGCTGAGGGTATGGTGAATGATGCCAACCGTTGGTTGATCAATGCAGCAGACAAAGCTGACGGTCGATTGGATGAACCATTAGCCGCGCTCGAACGTGCGGCATTGGCGTTGGATCAGGCGCAACAGGGTGTTACAGCGTGTCTTTACGCCCTGACATTTAACCCACAAGAATTGGAAGATGCCGAAGAGCGTCTTTTTGCGATCCGTGGATTGGCCCGCAAACACAATGTCGCAGCAGATGAACTTGGCCCATTTGCTGACGGTTTACGTGCGCGTTTGGCAGTCCTTGATGGCGGTGCGCAAGATCTTGCGACGGGTGAGGCTGATTTGATGACTGCGACGGCTGCCTATGATGCATCTGCTGACCGGTTAACCACGAAAAGGACCAAAGCCGCAAAGGCATTGGATAAGGCGATGGCCGCTGAATTGGCACCGCTTAAGATGGAACGCGCCGTCTTTGTCACGCAAGTAACACCCACGGATGCGGGCGGTGAGGGGCGTGATAATGTCGCCTTTACCGTGGCCACTAACCCGGGCGCACCCGCTGGACCGTTAAACAAAATCGCATCGGGCGGTGAATTGTCCCGGTTCCTGCTCGCGCTCAAGGTTTGTTTGACCCAAGCCGGGATCGGCGGATTGACGATGATTTTTGACGAAATTGACCGTGGTGTTGGTGGCGCGACTGCGGATGCGGTTGGTCGCCGCTTGTCTGAATTGGCGCGGGACGGGCAGGTGTTGGTTGTCACGCATTCCCCGCAAGTTGCCGCGTTAGGCCAACATCATTGGCGGGTTGAAAAACGTCAAACCAAGACCGCGACCACATCTACGGTTGTGCCGCTAGATGCAAATCAAAGGATCAATGAGATTGCGCGCATGTTGGCGGGCGATACTGTGACCGATGCAGCACGTGCTGCTGCCGAAGCGTTGATGGCACCGGCCACATAGTCACGTGGGCTTGGACCGTGCGCTTTGATCGCTTACGCTCAGGTTAACGCTCGTTTTGCCACGAAAGCACCGGTTCCTAATGCCAGCATCTCAAAGTTTGTCTGATATCTGGACCAAGTGGTGCAATGTGACTGACCTTGGATTGGTCACGATTAAGCGTGAAGGTCCCACACAAATCCAGTTTTGGTTCATCGCTTTGATTGTGGGCATTGCTGCTGGATTTGCGGCTCTCGGGTTCAGGCTGGCCGTTGATTGGTTACAATCCGCGTTGTACCAAGCCAATGATGTGAGCCGTTTGCATTCAGAAGCGACAAAGCTGCATTGGTATCACATCGTGCTGATCCCTGCGTGTGGCGGTCTCATTGTCGGGCTAATCCTACATTATTTCACGGAAGATGGACGGTCGCGGTCTGTGGCCGACGTCATCGAGGGGGCAGCGCTCAAAGAAGGTCGTGTTCAGGTTCGACGTGGTTTTGCCTCTGCGGCTGCAAGTTTGGTGACTTTGTCATCGGGTGGATCAACAGGACGCGAGGGTCCGGTTGTTCATATGGCGGCAGTTCTTTCGACCGTTGTTTGCAGGTTTATTCGCGCGGATGGGATCACGGGCCGCGATCTGTTGGGCTGTGCCGTAGCCGCTGCCGTGTCTGCCAGTTTCAACACGCCAATTGCAGGGGCGTTATTTGCGCTTGAAATCGTATTGCGTCACTTTGCAGTGCACGCCTTTGCGCCGATTGTGATCGCATCGGTTGCGGGGACAGTGATCAACCGACTCGCATTTGGTGATGTGACTGAATTTGTGCTGCCCGCTCAGAACGCACTGAACTTCTACGTGGAATTACCCGCGTTTTTGCTCCTTGGATTGCTATGTGGCATTATTGCCGTGATCCTCATGCGATCAATTTTCTGGACAGAAGACTTGGCGAACCATCTCCAAAAGAAAACTGGATTGCCGGGTTTCCTGCGTCCTGCGATTGCGGGCGTATTGTTGGGCCTTATCGCTGTTCAATTCCCGCAGATCATTGGCGTTGGGTATGAAACGACGACCCAAGCCTTGTCTGGCAATCTGACCTTCCAAACCGCCGTGATGATAGCGTGTGTAAAGGTTGTGGCTGTAGCCATCACAATGGGTGGTCGGATGGGTGGCGGCGTCTTTTCACCCGCGTTGATGTTGGGGGCGTTGACCGGCTTGGCGTTTGGTATTGTCGCGACAAGCCTTTTCCCGAATGTGTCGGGCGAAGGGTCGCTTTACGCGTTGGCGGGTATGGGCGCGGTCGCTGCCGCCGTCCTTGGCGCACCGATTTCAACATCGCTGATTGTGTTTGAGCTCACAGGTGATTGGCAGACGGGACTGGCTGTCATGGTGGCTGTGTCGATGTCGACAGCCGTCGCATCCAAACTTGTAGATCGGTCGTTTTTCCTGACCCAACTTGAGCGGCGCAATGTGCATTTGGCGGCTGGCCCGCAGGCGTATCTGCTAGCGACGTTCCGCGTGGCAACGGTCATGCGCGAAGTTGGCATTCAAGGCAGTGCCGACACTGAAAGCTGCTGGCAGTTGATCCGCGAGGGTGTCTACATCGACGGAAATGCCACGTTGGAACAAGCCATGCCAATCTTTGAGGCAGGCAATCAGGTGTTTATTCCTGTGGTCACGATATCAGACGAAGACGCCCCACCAGAATTGTGGGGGGCGTTATTTCAAGTTGATGCATTGAAAGTCATGAACAAGGCGTTGGCGGCTACAGCCGCCGAAGAACATTCCTAAACCTGTTCGATTGCGACTTTTTCACCGCGAAACGCAAGGTGGCCCGCGATGTCTTTGACGCTGTCTAAGGGGGCCTCATAGGTCCAAACCGCATCCGTCAAAGTGCCACTTTTTGCCTCGATTGAGAAATACGTTGCAGTGCCTTTGTGTGGGCATTCGGAGGTAGTGTCCGACGGTTCAAGGAAGGCCATCGCGATATCAGATCTTGGAAAATAGATGATTTCTGGCAGATCGCCTTCATGCAAAGCCAACGCATTTTTACTTTCACCAAGGACTGCCCCTGCAACGCGAACAACCCATGTGCCCTCTGCAGGGGAAATGATGATGTTTTCAGCCATGGTTTTGTCCTTTCAAAAACAGTTGTGCAGCCCCCGAAAGCTTGTCAAATATGCCCCTAAAGAGGGGCGCAAGCGGCGATAAGCCAGTCTTTGGCAGACCCTGATACGCGATCTGCCAGAAGTTTAATCGTATCAGCATGATACTGATCAATCCAGTCCACTTCGGAAGCCGTCAAATCCGACTTGTCGATCAGGCGTCGATCAAACGGAACAAAGGTCAGGGTTTCAAAATCCAACATCTCGCGCGCGTCACCACCGGAAAGGGCAGCAGCCTTTTGCACCACGATAAGGTTCTCGATCCGAATACCAAACGCGCCTTCGCGGTAATATCCCGGCTCGTTTGAAACGATCATTCCCGGCTCAAGCGGGACAGTGCTGCGCCGGGAAATCCCCTGCGGCCCTTCATGAACGCTCAGGTAACTGCCAACGCCATGACCGGTCCCGTGGTCATAATCCTGTCCTGCCTGCCAAAGTGGGGTGCGAGCCAGCACATCAAGGTGTGATCCTGCGACACCTTTGGGGAACCGCGCCATCGACACGGCCACCATACCACGCAGTACACGGGTGTAGCAGGCGCGGTGATCTGCGCTTGGATTACCCACGATCATGGTGCGCGTAATGTCCGTGGTGCCGTCTTGGTATTGCCCACCGGAATCAACGAGTAAAAGCTCATCTAGCTGAATAGGCTGGTTCGTTTTCTCACTGACGCGGTAGTGGACAATTGCACCATTGGCGCCAGCGCCGGAAATCGTCTCAAACGAAATATCACGCAACGCATTTGTCTCACGCCGGAACCCCTCGAGGGCCGTCACAACGTCGATCTCTGTTAATGCGCCCTTTGGGGCCTCAGCGTCGAGCCATGCCAAAAAATGGACCATCGCAACGCCGTCGCGTTCATGTGCGTCGCGTGCGCCTTGAACCTCAACAGGATTTTTGCAGGCCTTGGGCAGCGCACAGGGGTCTGTTGCATTAATTGTTCGCTTTGCATCAAGCAACTGTGCAACCGCAAATGGGCACGATTTCGGGTCGATCTGGATCGTACCCGCCAAACCCATAACAAAGGACTCAAAGGTATCCCAGTCATGCACCAAAACGTCGTCGCCAAGGTGATCTA
>JAPKCP010000330.1 GCA_028822885.1 Yoonia sp.
ATGCTAAAACTACGCTCTTCCACCTTCATTTGGGCTTCTTTGGCGAAACGCAATACAGCGGCGCGGGTGATCCCATGCAGAATTTCATTCCCAAGGTGGCGTGTGATGATGGTGTCACCCTTAACAATATACGCGTTGTTCGACGACCCTTCGGTCACCATGCCGTCCTCAACCATCCACGCATCATCAGCACCGGCGGCCTTTGCCGCCATCTTCGCCATCGACGGGAATAACAACTGCACTGTCTTGATGTCACGCCGCGCCCAGCGCTGATCTTCGATTGAGATGACTTTCATGCCCCTCTTCGCAGCGGGGCTGTTGGCAAGACCCGGCTTGTTCTGTGTAAACAGCACAACCGTTGGCTTTGTCGTCTCAGGGTCAGGGTAGACAAAATCACGATCGCCAGGGGCGCCACGGGTGATTTGAAGGTAAATCATGCCCTCATTGATGTTATTTAGCTTGACCAGCTCTCGGTGGATTTCGAGCAGGTTGTCAAAGTCGTCAGGCTTTTGCATGTCCAGCTCGCCTAGCGACCTTTCAAGCCGCTTGGTGTGGCCTGCAAAGTCGATGAGCTTTCCATCAAGGACAGATGTCACTTCATAAACGCCGTCCGCCATGAGGAACCCACGGTCAAAAATTGAAACCTGAGCTTCGTTTTCAGGTACGTATTCGCCGTTCAAATAAACTGTGCGCATCGGTGTTATCCCCATAAAGCAATCGCCGGCGCATGAACCCCGGCATCATCAAAAGTCAAAGGTGTATCGCGGTCTTCAGCCAGAAGCAGCGGGCCGTCAAGGTCAGTGAACGCCACACCTTGGGCCAAAAGAACGGCAGGGGCCATCGCAAGGGACGATCCCACCATGCAACCAACCATTACGTCATAGCCTTGCGCAATGGATTCCTCTTTCAGCGCAAGCGCTTCAGTCAAGCCACCTGTCTTATCGAGCTTGATATTCACCATGTCGTACTTGCCCTTCAAGCCCGGCAACGATGACCGATCATGGCAAGACTCGTCTGCGCAAACGGGCAAGGGACGCGCAATTTCTGCCAGCATATCGTCTTCGCCAGCAGGCAATGGCTGCTCTACCATTTGCACACCAAGGCGCAACAAATGCGGGGCAAGCTCGGCATAAACATCTGCCGTCCAACCCTCATTGGCATCCACAATAATCCGGGACGTGGACGCGCCACGCCGCACAGCCTCTAGCCGCGCCATGTCATCGGGCGTACCGAGTTTAATCTTTAATAATGGGCGAAAGGCATTCTCAGCAGCCTGCGCTTGCATTTTCTCAGGCGTATCAAGCGACAGGGTATATGCGGTAATCTCTGGGCGTGGGGCGGCAACCCCAAGGAGGTCCCAGACACGCTTGCCCGCTTGTTTCGCAGCCAAATCCCACAACGCACAATCCACAGCATTTCGGGCCGCACCAGCCGGTAGCAAGCCTTGCAAACCATCACGGGTCACATCAGCAGGCAGCCCCATGATCTCAGCTGTGACACTCTCAAGGCTTTCGCCATACCGGGCATAGGGAACACATTCACCAATACCAACGTGATCACCGTCTGTGATTCGAACTGTCAAAACCTCTGCTTGGGTGCGCGACCCACGACTGATCGTAAATATTTGAGCGAGCTGAAACACATCCCGCGTGACTTTGATATCCATGACGCCCTGCTTCTTTGGTTTCTTCTATATCCCGGGGGATGGGGGGCTGGCCCCCCAAAAGAATTTTCTTAAAATTCGTCAGCCAATCGAAACTTAAATCGCCTCGAGAGCATCCACCAACTTTTCAGCACCGAACCGGAATGGATCAGTTGCTGGCAGCCCCATGCGTGTTTCGACCTCAGCCAAGTACGCCTTGGCCTCTGCTTCACCCATATGCTGGGTATTCACCGAAATGCCGATAATTTTGCACGCAGGGTTCGCAACGCGAGCGATCGGCAGAACCAAGTCACGCAGCGCCTCAAGCGTTGGGAGGGTGTAGTCAGGCAAGCCACGCATGTGCGTCCGTGTTGGCTCGTGCGCCAGCACCAATGCATCAGGCTGGCCACCGTGGATCAACGCCATCGTCACACCGGAGTACGACACGTGGAACAGGCTACCCTGACCTTCGATGTGGTCCCAGTGATCCGCATCATTGTCAGGCGTCAAATACTCAACTGCACCAGCCATAAAGTCCGCGATGACTGCATCAAGAGGGACACCACCACCAGTGATCAAAATTCCAGTTTGCCCAGTTGGCCGGAACGTCGTTTTCAACCCGCGCTTTTGCATTTCTGTATCCATGCAAAGGCCCGTGTACATTTTACCAACGGAACAATCAGTCCCGACAGCCAAGCACCGCTTGCCTGTTCGCTTCACGCCGTTCGCAATTGGGTAGGCCACAGACGGAATACGCACGTCAAACAATGTCCGGCCATTCACACGGGCGGCTGCCATCAGCTCGTTCTCATCACGCAGCAGGTTGTGCAGGCCAGACGCGATGTCGTAGCCCATTTGCAAGGCGCTTACCAAAACATCTCTCCACGCGGCAGAGATGTACCCACCCCGGTTTGCAACACCGATCACCAGCGTTTTGGCACCAGCGGCAAGACCTTCTTCCAATGTCATATCAACGATGCCGACGTCCGCACCGCAACCTTCCATCCGGAACTGACCAACAGCGTTTTCAGGCCGCCAGTCCTTGATGCCTTGGGCCACTTTAGCCGAAAGTTGGTCGGGGGCATCGCCCAAGAACAAAAGGTATGGTGTCTGGATCATGGGGCATACTCCGCACATTGAAGGATTCGTCGTTTAACGGGAAAATGGGCGAAAGAATATGCAATGTCCTACCAGAATACGTGGATTTACAATCATTTTACGACTGATTGTCCCGGTTAGGTAATATTTCACGCACGAAACTTGCGTCATTACATTCAAAGCTAAAGATCATCCCAAAAATAAGAAACCCGGGCGCTGTGTGCGCCCGGGTCGGGGAGTAAGGCTTTCCTTGAGAAGAGGGAGGAAGGTTAGCCTTTTGTGAACTCTGGATAGGCTTCCATGCCAAGCTCTGACATGTCGAGGCCGTTGAGCTCAGCTTCTTCACTGACACGGATACCCATTGTTGCTTTCAAGATAAGCCAGATGATCCCACCGATCACGAAGGTAAACGCTGCATATGCAACAATCCCAGTGATCTGCGCACCCCAGTTACCTGTGTAGAAGGCGACAGCCAGCGTACCCCAGATACCCGCAAACAGGTGGACAGGGATGGCACCAACAACATCGTCAATCTTGAACTTATCAAGCAACGGCACAGTCAGGACTACAATCACACCACCGACAGCACCTGTCAGAAGCGCACCAAAGAGAGACGGTGCAAGCGGTTCAGCCGTAAT
>JAPKCP010000331.1 GCA_028822885.1 Yoonia sp.
TGCTATTCACCAATCAGATCAGTTGTCCACTACACTCAAGCAAACTCACCCATTTCATACCCAAGCGCCTTGGCGACAGTAAAGATATCCTTATCTCCACGCCCGCACATGTTCATGATCATCAGGTGATCCTTTGGCAGCGTTGGCGCTATTTTCACAACGTGGGCTAGCGCGTGTGAGGGTTCGAGTGCGGGGATGATCCCTTCTTTGTCGCAGCAGAGTTGGAACGCTGAGAGCGCTTCAACATCCGTGATCGACACGTATTGCGCCCGGCCAATTTCGTGCAGCCAAGCGTGCTCTGGCCCGATGCCCGGATAATCGAGGCCCGCTGAGATCGAAAACCCTTCAAGGATTTGGCCATCATCATCCTGTAACAGATACGTCCGATTGCCGTGCAGTACGCCGGGGCGACCACCAGTGAGAGAGGCACAATGCTCCATCTTCGCGTTCACGCCTTTGCCGCCAGCCTCAACGCCAATGATGTTCACATCGGTGTCGTCAAGGAACGGGTAGAACAGGCCCATCGCGTTGGACCCACCACCGATAGCCGCAATCAGCGTATCGGGCAGGCGACCCTCTGCGGCCATCATCTGTTCTTTGGCTTCCTTGCCGATGATCGACTGAAAATCGCGCACCATGGCAGGGTAGGGGTGCGGTCCAGCGACGGTGCCGATGCAGTAAAACGTATCATCGACGTTGGTGACCCAATCGCGCAACGCATCGTTCATCGCATCCTTCAGCGTCCCACGACCAGAGGTCACAGGCACGATCTCAGCACCCAGCAGCTTCATCCGAAAGACGTTAGGGGCCTGACGCTGCACATCATGCGCGCCCATATAGACGACGCACTTCAGGCCAAACTTGGCGCAGACAGTCGCTGTCGCAACGCCGTGCTGACCCGCACCAGTTTCCGCAATAATCCGGGTTTTCCCCATGCGCCGCGCCAGAATAATCTGGCCCAGCACGTTGTTGATCTTGTGGGCACCTGTGTGGTTTAGCTCATCGCGCTTAAGATAGATTTTCGCGCCACCCAAATGTTGGGTCAAACGGTCCGCGTAATACAAAGGTGACGGACGGCCAACGTAATGGGTCCAGAGATCGTGCATTTCAGCCCAGAACGTATCGTCCGTTTTGGCGTGCTCGTACTGCTCCTCCAAAGCAAGGATCAGCGGCATCAGTGTTTCCGACACAAATCGGCCACCAAAATCGCCAAAGCGGCCTTGCTCGTCCGGACCGTTCATAAAGCTGTTGAAAAGATCATCCATGGTACAATTCCTTTAGCTATGGGCCGCATCAGCGAGTGTTTTAACAAAAGCGAGGACATCAGCGGGGCTATCACCGCGCCCGATCCGCTCCACGATGGCAGAGCCGACAACAACGCCGTCGCCAAGGTCTGCAAAGGTTTTACTGGCCTCGGGTGTCTTCACGCCAAAGCCAATGACGACAGGCAGATTAGTGGATTCTTTGATCAGGTTGACCTGCGGCGCCACGGTCTCTGCTTGGGCAGACGCCGATCCAGTTATGCCGTTCATAGACACATAATAGATGAAGCCCGACGTGTTTTCGATTACCTTTGGGAGGCGTTTTGCATCTGTGGTCGGGGTCGCGAGGCGGATGAAATTGATACCGACCTCTTTGGCGGGCAAACACAGCTCTGCATCCTCTTCGGGTGGCAGGTCCACGATGATCAACCCGTCAACGCCTGCGTCTTTGGCGGCGATTAGGAATTTATCAACGCCCATGGAATAGATTGGATTGTAGTAACCCATAATTACAATGGGTGTCGTGTTATCGTCCTCACGAAAGGCTTTCGCCATTGCTAGGGTTTTCTTCAACGTTTGACCGGCATCCAATGCACGTTGACCAGCTAGCTGGATTGTTGCGCCATCAGCGACTGGATCGGTGAATGGTAAACCAAGTTCGATCACATCGACACCAACGCCGGGCAAGCCGCGCATCACCGCAAGTGATGTATCATAGTCGGGATCGCCCGCCATGATGTAGGTCACGAAGGCTTTTTTGTTAGCGGCTTTGAGGGCCGTGAATTTATCATCAATACGGGTCATGTCACCCTCCCAAGTCAGAGCAATAATTTGGTAGCCCCATGTGCACATTCGTCAGAGAATAAGGCTTCATGTCGCAGATACAGATAACCACTTGAAGGCGGGCTACAGTATTGTCAAGAATGCGCCGAATATGAACGTGATGTCGCGTGAAAATGACGCGGTTTCAGACACCAGACAAGGATTGCCCCATGACCTCAGCTGATCTTAAGGCGCTCGTCGCAAATTATCGGAAAACAGCTGAGACGTTTACGCCAACCGGGGTTCGCGCTGAGATGCAAACTCTGTTTGCGTCAAATGCAAAAATTCAGATGTGCCATCCCTTTGGTACTGTGACGGGGCCAAATGCGTTTTTTGATACCTGTTATGTGCCACTGCAGGCCGCTCTACCCGATTTGGAACGCCGCGATATGATCCTGTTGGCTGGTACAACGGCAGAAGGTCAGGACTGGGTTGGGTGTATGGGAAATTATATGGGGACGTTTGTCGCCCCGTTCCTTGATATCCCACCGACCGGACACCTTGTTCACATGCGTTATCATGAGTTTTTCGAGATCACCGACGGCAAAATCACCCAAATGCAGGCGATTTGGGATATTCCGGAGCTGTTGATGCAGGCAAATGCGTGGCCAATGGCGCCCCAACTCGGCGCATTTCTTTGTACACCCGCACCAATGTCCGGGGATGGGCTGACGGCTTCGGGTGATGGCCAAGCGACGCAGGACCATGTGATCGCTATGCTGACAGACCTTTGTAAATATCCCGGCAACCCTGATCCTGCGGTGATGAACCTCGATAAATATTGGCATCCTCGTTTCAATTGGTACGGTCCCGCCGGTATCGGAACGTCGCGCGGCGTCTCTGGTTTTCGCAATTGGCACCAGATTCCATTTTTGAATGGCATGCCAGATCGCAAGCTTGATGCGATGGGCGATCTGATGTCCCATTGGTTCGGCGAAGGTGATTACGTTTGTGAAACGGGGTGGCCCAATATGCGCCTAACCATCACTGACGATGGCTGGATGGGAATTGCGCCCAGCGACAAAGAGGTCCTTTTGCGCAGTCTTGATTTCTGGCGCATGGAAGGCGGACTGATCCGTGAAAACTGGGTTCTCGTTGACCTGCTTGATCTGTATTCTCAAGTTGGCGTGGATGTGTTGGGCCGGATGCGTGAGTTTAACAAAGCACGATCCGTTGGTCTGATCACTGTTCCAGATGGTATGGCACGGTAATCATTCGGGATCGTTTGACTTTGCGACAATACCGAACGCAGCGCAATTTTTA
>JAPKCP010000332.1 GCA_028822885.1 Yoonia sp.
CTTGCACAGATGGCGCGTGCATCGGGTATCCACCTGATCATGGCGACACAGCGCCCGTCGGTGGACGTTATTACAGGTACGATCAAAGCAAACTTTCCCACCCGAATTTCGTTTCAGGTCACGTCAAAAATCGACAGCCGGACGATTTTGGGTGAGATGGGCGCAGAGCAACTGCTGGGCATGGGCGACATGCTTTACATGGCCGGTGGTGGTAAAATTAGCCGTATTCACGGGCCGTTCTGTTCTGATGAAGAAGTTGAAGAGATCGTGAACCACCTCAAAGGGTTCGGCCCACCTGAGTATATGTCTGGTGTCATTGAGGGCCCTGAGGACGGCAATGATAGCGCGATTGATCTGGTTCTGGGCCTTGGTGCGGGGTCCGACAGTGAGAACGCTTTGTATGATACGGCTGTGGCCATTGTCCTTAAGGACCGCAAATGTTCGACCTCCTACATTCAGCGCAAGCTCGCAATTGGCTACAACAAAGCTGCGCGTCTTGTGGAACAGATGGAAGATGAAGGCGTCGTGTCATCTGCCAACCACGTTGGTAAACGTGAGATTTTGGTGCCAGAACAAAACTAGTGGCATCGCTTGTTGGGGGTGGTGGAGCCTCCGGCGGGAGTTGTTACGGCGAAATGAAGATGGGGCGGAGTGCATAAAGTGTTCCGCCTTACCTTGTTAATAACGCTGTTAGCACGCGACAGTGGCATGTTATCGCTTATCATATGGCGCGAAGCGATTGTTCTTCCTATGTCATTGGGTGAAACATTGCCCGGCAATATGAAGGTAGCTTTATGAAACGACGTGATTTTCTGTCTCTTGGTGTCGCAGTCCTTGCCACACCTGCTTTGGTGACTTCGGTAAGCGCGCAGCAATTGTCGCTTGACGAAGTGTCCGCATATCTGAACCGTTTGGTGACAGCCCAAGGTGGCTTTACCCAAATCAACGGTGACGGGACCCTTTCTACGGGCCAGATTTACATCAAGCGCCCGGGTCGTGTCCGGTTTGAATATAACGCCCCTGATAATTCGTTGATGATTGCAGGGGGTGGGCAAGTCGCGATATTTGACCCGCGTTCAAACACACCGCCTAATCGGTATCCGCTAAGCCAGACACCGCTGAGCATCATTTTGGAGCAGAACGTCGACCTTGCACAACGGCGCATGGTGACAGGGCATACAACAGACGGGACTTCGACCACCGTCACGGCACAAGACCCTGATAACCCAGAATACGGCAATATCCAGTTGGTGTTTACCGGGAGCCCCGTTGAGTTGCGCCAGTGGGTCGTGACGGATGACACTGGCGGGCAGACGACCGTGATTTTGAACGACGTCGTATCTGGTGTTGCGATTGGGGAAGCGAAGTTCAATATCGTCAGCGAAATGCGTCAGCGCGGGTTTGAATAATTTGTTCTGCAATGAAAAAGCCCGCGCATATGACGCGGGCTTTTGATTTAGATCTTGCCGCAGGATCGTAGCTGTTGGTTATAAGTGACGGCGCGCTGTGACACCTCACCTGCGATGCGGATCAGCCAAGGTTTACCCCGCCATGTGCCGCGCAGATATCCAGTCCTGCCATCATGGTAAGCCAAATATTGATTGCGGGTGTCACCTAACGCCACACCGGTTTCTGTAACCGTTTTGCTCATATACCAGCCCATAAAGTCAGCCGCGTCTGAGATGTCTTCCCGGCTTGTTCGACTGCCACCTTGCTGCTGTTGGTACTCTTCCCAAGTTCCATCCAGCGCTTGGGAATAGCCCAAAGCGGATGACTGCCGTCCAATAGGGATAACACCCAACGCATACTGATGCGGTGGCCGGTTGTTAGAGATAAACTTACTCTCTTGATAAATTATCGCCATAAGAGTTGGCACAGGAACACCCCATTTACGTTGGGCCGCCTTAAATGCCCGCAAATATTCGGGTCGTTCGCTCACAATGGCACATGCATTTTGAAGGTCACGCGGGGCCGTACCGTACCCACCAGAGGTACAGCTGCCAAGAATAACCAAAAGCATCATTGCGCGGAAGAAACTGCTCATTGCCTCACGCCTAACGTTTGTTTTTTTCTAACGTAGCCCAATGTGGGCAGTCTGTGAACGGTCAATTCGCAGCTTCTAGATCACAAATGCCAAAATGAGCGGTAAAGTGATCACTGAAAGCACGGTTGACGCTACGACTAGACCCGCAACTGGTTGTGCGTCAGCGCCGTATTTTTCAGCGAGCATATAGGATGTGACGGCGACTGGGGTTGAAACCTGCACGATTAGGACCGCAGCGGCCACTGGTTCCAGCCCAAACCATATGCCTGCCCACCATGCGGCCCCTGCGCAAATAGCAACTTTGACAATGGAGAGGATCACCGCTTGCGTCATGGCTTTGGTCTCTAATCGAGCCACAGCGACGCCAAGTGTGATCAACATGATTGGAATCGCCATTTGCCCGATGAGTTCGAGGGCATTGGTCAAAAATTCAGGTGTTTCCCAGTCATTCCACAAGAACAATGCGCCCAACAAGGTCGCTGCCACCAACGGTTCTTTCACGACTTTGTTCAATGACCCACCACCCGACACCAACCAAATGCCTATGGTAAACGAAAGAATCGCCATGACGGCAAAGACCACAACGGCATACCCCAAACCAACTTCCCCAAAGGCAAAAAGCGCCAAAGGTAGGCCAAGATTACCCGTATTGCCGAAGATTAGGGGGGCAAGGAAGGTCTGAACATCCAACTTGCCCAGCTTCACAAGAACAAAGCATCCCGCCGCTACCAGCCCGTAGGCGACCAAACTGGCAAGGGTCAGGGCTGCTAACGCCTCCGGATCAATCTCAGTTTTCATGAGCGCGACGAAGATCAAGCACGGAACCGAAAGGGTCATAGCAAGACGGGTCACAAATTCGACCCGATATTCAAATCCTAGCTTCACCCATGTGAAACCAACGGCTGCTAAAAGAAAGACGGGGGCAGTAATGTTCAGGACTGTCAGTGCTAGGTTCACAGACTGTTTCCTCTTTTGTAGGGCGTTTGCCGTGGACTTTGACAGGGTTGAGGGGCTAGTAAAAGGGTGGGGGACAATTGAAATGTTTAAGACTCGCGCAAAATACCATCTGGGGCAAGTTGTCCGCCATCGCAAACATCCGTTTCGCGGTGTTGTGTTTGATGTGGACGCAATGTTTTCGAACACTGACGCTTGGTACGAGGCGATCCCAGAAGAAAGCCGTCCTGAAAAGGGGCAGCCATTCTATCACCTTCTGGCTGAGAACGACCAAAGCTATTATGTGGCTTATGTATCAGAGCAGAACCTTGTTGCCGATTATTCTGGCCAGCCGGTAGAGCATCCTGA
>JAPKCP010000333.1 GCA_028822885.1 Yoonia sp.
GCGCATTCTTGGCGCAGGTGTTCCAATCACCGTCCTAAGCGATGGCAGCACGCAACACGGTGACGTGTTGTGTGCCACCGGTTGGGTCAAATGGTGCCTGCCTCGACCATGTAATTGTGCGCCGTACACATCGTCGCATCATCAGAGGCGAGGAAAAGAATCATGCGGGCCACGTAAACTGGATCAATCAAATCCGGCAGACATTGGCGTTGTTTTTGGCCCTCTAGGCCTTCCGGGGTGACCCATAGGTCTTTCTGGCGGTCGGTCATGATCCAACCCGGCACGACTGTATTCACCCTGATGCGGTCAGGCCCCAAATCGCGGGCCATCGTTCGGGTCAGGCCATGCACGGCGGCTTTTGCGGTTGCATAGGCAGGGAAATTCCCCACGGCTTCCCACCAGCTATTGGACCCTAGATTGATGATCGATCCGCCGCCCGCAGCAATCATGCCTGGCGCAACCGCCTGCATCGTGAAGAACATATGGCGCAGATTGGTGTCCATGCGTTCGTCCCAATACTCGGGGGTCACGTCTTGCCAATTGTGCCGATCATCGCGGGCCGCGTTGTTGGCCAGCACAAGGAAATCACCGGTTTGTGCCGCGAGATCTTTGATGGCCGTTTGGGTGGCTGCGATATCGCGTAGGTCACACAAGGCGTAGGCAGCGCCTGTTTCAGCCGCGACTTTTGCGCTGGCCTCTGCATCGCGATCAAGGAACGCGACCTTCGCGCCTTGTGCTGCAAATGCGGCGACGGTCATCGCGCCGATCCCACTTGCCCCACCGCTAATCAGGACGGGTTTGTCTTTTAGGCTGGGGTATATTGCAAACTCTGGCATCATCATCTCCGTATTGTGTTTGCGCTAACTCTAGGACAGCTTGCTGGCAGGGGCCAGAGGGGCCACAAAAAGCGACACATGCGGATAGGGAGTGAGACAATGGCACAAGAGACAGTTGGATTTGTGGGTGTTGGCCTCATGGGCCACGGCATGGCGAAAAACATTTTGGCAGCAGGCTACCCAGTTACAGTCATTGCCCACCGCAATCGCGCACCGATTGACGATTTAGTCGGACTTGGGGCAAGCGAGGCCGCGAGTTTGGCTGATCTTGCTGCAGCCTCATCCATTATTCACATCTGTGCGCCGGGATCTCCGCAAGTTGAAGCTATTGTGGCCGAGATGCTGCCACACTTGCAGGCCGGATGCGTGATTGTCGACTGCTCAACCGCTGACCCGACTTCAACGGAAAAGCTGGCAGCGCAGTTGGTAGACATAGGGTGCTTCATGGCAGATGCGCCTTTGGGCGGAACACCTGTGCAGTCTGAAGACGGCGCGCTTGCCGCGATGGTTGGTGCTGCCCCTGCAGTTTTTGAGCGGATCAAGCCGGTCTTGGATACTTGGGCTGGTGCAATCGCGCACATGGGCCCCTCAGGCGCTGGGCACAAAATGAAACTGCTCAATAACATGCTCGCGATGGGCTATGCCGCAATGTATTCCGAAGCGCTGGCGCTGTCGGAAAAAGTGGGCATTACGACGCAGCAATTTGACAGCGTTATCTCAGGTAGTCGCATGGACTGTGGGTTTTACCAAACTTTCCGATCCTATGCTGTTGATGGCAATGTTGAGGCGCATAAATTCACCATCACCAATGCCCTCAAAGACATGCGATATTTGGAGGCGATGGCCGACACTGTGAACCTGTCAAATCCGGTCGGGAATGCGATCAAGAACAGCCTCGCGCTGGCCTATGCGGATGGTGGGGACTCGGCTGAGGCCTATGTGCCGCACCTTGTCGATTATGTGGCCAAGCGGAATGGGGTCAAACGCGGCTAGCATCGCGCGCAGGACAAATTTTCGCGAAAATTTTGGGTCTAGATCAACCGGTTTGGCAAGTCAGCCAAGGTTTTTGCGCCGATTTGACCCATGTTCGCGATCATATCTTGGCGCAAAATATCAACGACATGGGCCGCACCCGGCGCGCCCATGGCACCAAGACCGTAATGAAACGCCCGGCCTAACATCACAAAATCCGCACCAAGGGCCAATGCCCGCAAAATATCGAGCCCGCCTTGGATGCCGCTGTCAAAAATGAGCGGCAAGTTGGTCGCGGCTCGGATTGCTGGCAAAACCTCAATCGTGGACAGGGACGCATCAAACTGGCGTCCTGCGTGGTTGCTGATCCAGATGGCGTCGATGCCCGTGGCCTCAAGGCGGGCCGTATCACGTGCATCCATCACGCCTTTCACGATCAGTGGTCCGTCCCATTCAGCGCGCAATCGGTTCACATAGTCCCAATCAGGCGATGTCCGCAAAAGGTAGCCGACATGCTGGGTCGATGGTAGGGCGCTTGTCTGCGTTGCGTAGCTATCCATCAGTTTCATGCGGGGCATGCCCGTTTTACGAATACCGTTCAGCCATGCGGGACACAAAGCGGCTTGCATTGCGAGGCGTGGTGTCAAGCGTGGTGGCTGTTGCAACCCGCCACGGGTCTGGCGTTCACGCCGAGATGCGACGGGGACATCAACGGTCATCACAAGCGTATGAAAGCCTGCGTCTTTGGCCCGTTTCAGCATGTCAGCGCGAATTTTGGCGTCGCGGGGTGGGTAAATCTGGAACCAGCCTTGGCCGCCATGATGCGTTGCGACATCTTCGGGTGTCTGCGTGGCGACAGTGGATAAAGTGTAGGGAATGCCCTCGGCGGTGGCCGTACGCGCCAGCATTCTCTCGGCATCTGGCCAAATCAATCCCGACATGCCCACAGGTGCAATACCAAAGGGAACTGCATAATTACGGCCTAGAAATGTTGTTTGGATGCTGGGGACAAATTCACCGTGTAAGATCGACTGTTGGAACAGCACCTCGTCAAGCTTTGCGCGATTGCGTTGCAAAGTTGCCTCAAGGCCCGTGCCACTATCAAGATATTCCCAAACAAAATGTGGAATGCGGCGTCGTGCTGCATTTTTCAGGTCAGATATGGCGGGAAACTTTGTGTGACTCATGGTTTGAAGCTACGGCGAACGCTTCCTTTTTGGCAAGCGAAGCATTGAGTTGTTTTGGCGAGATGAAGGCGTGTTGAGCGATTGCGTAAATAGTTAGGAACATTGCGCGAACATAAGGGTTTTATCGCGTTTGATTTCGCGGTATCGTTTGAAATGAGCAATTTTTCCGATGAAGACGCCTTTGAGGCCGCAAGTGTTCCGCTGTCCCAACGTGCAATGGTGGGTAGGGCGGCGCCCTATATGGACGGTTTGAACCCTGCGCAGCGCGAAGCGGTTGAAGCGTTGGAGGGGCCTGTTTTGATGTTGGCGGGTGCTGGCACTGGCAAAACCAAGGCGCTGACCACCCG
>JAPKCP010000051.1 GCA_028822885.1 Yoonia sp.
GCTTCATAGGGATGTATGGACATGAACCTTGGCTACCGATTGCAGTGGTCAGTTGCAAGCAGACACAGCTTATGGGTAAACACAGGTTATGACAGAACGCGATCAAAAGAACCTCATCAAAGTTGCCCGAGACAGTGGTCACGAAGACCAAGGTCAACCGCTGGATCTTGGTGCGCGGGTGCGCGAATTACGCAAGGCACGTGACTGGACGCTAGAACAGGCTGCGAACCAAGCAGGGCTGGCCCGCTCAACGCTGTCTAAGATCGAGAATGGGCAAATGTCGCCCACATACGAGGCCCTTAAGAAGCTTGCGATTGGCCTTGAGATATCGGTGCCACAACTGTTCACGCCTCCATCAAAAGGGCAAGTGAATGGGCGTATGGCAGTCACCAAGTCTGGCGCCGGGACACGCCAAATTACCACCACATATGAGCATGATTTGTTGGCCGAAACACTGACCCAAAAGTCGATGCTACCGTATCGCGCTCATATTCGCGCCCGCAGTATGGATGAATTTGACGGCTGGGTACGTCATGATGGTGAAGAATTTCTCTACGTCTTAACTGGTGCAATTACCTTGTTCACCGAATTCTATGAGCCAATGGAAATGAAACGCGGTGACAGCGCATATTATGACGCGTCCATGGGGCACAACGTGATCTCAACCAGCGCAGAAGACGCGACAATTCTGTGGGTTACGTCGCTCACTTAATCCTTCAAAAGAAGTGGCAAGATCACTGAGGCAACACCGACGCCGATGATTTGCATGGCGATAAACATCGGCGCGTGCGCTGGGTTGATCCCTGCAAATGTGTCAGTGAACGCGCGCGCGATGCTGACCGCTGGATTGGCAAAGCTTGTGGACGCCGTGAACCAATACGCACCCGTGATATAGAGGGCTACCAACGTTGGAACCGCGTCCGGCTTTGATCGAAGGCCACCGAATATCACAAACAACAGGCCAAATGTGGCTAAGATTTCTGAGCCCCATTGTGACGGACCAGTGCGGGATGTGCTTGATAGCTGGAAGATGTCGATGTCAAAGATGAAGTGTGTAAGCCAGACGCCGATTAAGCCACCCGCGATTTGTACGACGACGAATTTGCTGGCTTCATTCGTTTTAATCTCACCGCGCCACCAAAATGCCAGTGTCACAGCAGGGTTGAAATGTGCGCCTGAAATGGGGCCGAGAATTGTGATTAACACATACAGGATGCACCCTGTTGCGATTGCATTGGCCAACAGGGCAAGGGCGGTATCATCGGTCAATGTCTCGCCCATGATCCCAGAGCCAACGACTCCGATAAGCAAAAACGCTGTTCCCAGACCTTCGGCAAATAGACGCTGCATCAGAACTGTGTCCCGATATTCGTCAGGGCGGCTTTAAACGCCGCTTGCGACATGTCTTCAAAGGGGAGGTCGATCAACGCTTCTGCACGGTTATTCAAACGGTTATAGGCCTCAGTGAATGCGGCGTCCCAGTCGGGTTCTGCAGCGGCGGCCGGATCTTCGACGCCCCAATGGGCACGCACAGGCGCACCGGGCCAAAACGGGCAGGTTTCACCAGCAGCTGACCCACAGACAGTGATGACTGCGTCCATGACTGGCGCATCAGCGGCGGCATAGTCATCCCAGCTTTGCGATGACAGTCCATCAACAGGAAAGCCTTTCGCAGCGAGCAAGACCAACGACTGGGGATGCACTTTGCCCGACGGCTTTGAGCCTGCGGAGAATGCAACAATTCGCCCGTCAGAGCGATGCGTTAGGATGCTTTCCAGCAGGATGGATCGGGCCGAGTTACCGGTGCATAGGATAAGTATATTCATGTGCTCAGCCGATAAGCCATTTCTGTATCAGATTTATGACGGGTTACAGGACCAGATCAACGGCGCCAAGGGCCGCTTGCCCCGCACCGACAGCCACAGTGCCAACGGCACGAACAGGGGTACAAGCTGACAAGGTCACGCCAATAACCGCGATCAAGACAAGCTTTTTCACATCGTATCCTTTTCATAAAAGAACCGGCAGACCTGCTGCCGGTTCTGAACTGTTTGACCTTTGTGGGGTCGTTTAGTCCTCATACCACCAAACGTCAGGCTGCCAACCGGGCCAATCACCGAAGATTGGCAGATTTTCAGGATAGTGAAGTTCTTTTGCATGGGCGATGCGGCTGATGTTCCACTGATAAATCGGGATCACGAATCGGCCAGCGGTTAACACACGGTCCAGCGCCTTAACGGCAGCGACAAAATCGTCGTGGTTCTCAGACGTCAGTAGCCTGCCGATCATGGCATCCACAGCCTCAGAACTCACGCCCATCAGGTTGCGACCACCAACTGTTTCAACGGAATCCATGCCATAGTAGCTGTACTGTTCATTGCCCGGGGATAGGGACACGCCGCGCCGATAATATGTCATGTCAAAGTCAAACGCGTCGGTCCGTTCTTTGAACTGCGCTGAGTCGGCCGTTGCGACCGTCGGTGTGATCCCAACACGCGACAGGGTTTCGACATACATATCGATAATCGCTTGTGGCTCAGTTGCGCCAACTTGCAACAAGATTTCAAAGGTGAAGTCTTTGCCGTCAGCGTCTTTCAAGGCACCTTCTTGCACAGTCCAACCTGCAGTTTCGAACTGCGCAAGTGCTGCACCGATATTGGCGCGGTTCCGTTCAGAGCCATCTGAGACGGGCAGGGTGTATCCTTCAAGTGTGCCGGGCGTCAGATCATCCGCAAAAGGTGCCAAGAATTCAGCGACACGGCCCGAAGCAGGACCTTGCTCCATCGCGAGTGGCGAGTTGGACCAGTATGACGTGATCCTTGGCTGGGCTGATCCTGTCATGGATTCGTTAATGAACTCAAAATTAAACGCATGGATCAACGCATCGCGTACGCGCCAGTCTTTGAACTGGTCCCGGCGGGTGTTCATAACAAAGCCGGTCATGCCGGACGGGCGTTCGTGGGGCAGGACGGATTTTACGACGTCGCCAGATTCAATCGCCGGGAAGTTATAGGTGCCTTCCCAACGCGCGACGTTAAATTCGCGGTTTGTGTTCACTTCACCGACTTTGAACGCCTCAAAGGCTGCGGTTTCATCACCGAAAAACTCAAGCCGGACTTCGTCAATATTATGCACACCATTCATGAATGGTACGACATCACGGCCCCAATAATCCGGGTTCCGCTTGAGCGAGATAAAGCGACCTGCGTCAAAATCGTCTATGACATATGGGCCAGAGGTGATGGGTAGGATGTCCACGCCGCTTTCGGCGAAATCAACGCCGTCCCATTGTGCTTTTGATAAAATCGGACGCAAGCCCGCCAAAAGCGCCAATTCGCGGTCTTCGGTGTTGAACGTAAACTTCACCGACCGTGCGCCAGTTTGTTCCAAGGTCGCGATCTTGTCGTAGAATCCGCGATAGCGTGGGTGACCAACGGTACCCAAAGTTTCAAACGACCAGATCACGTCCTCAACCGTCACGGGGCTGCCATCAGAGAATCGGGCTTCCTCGCGCAACACGAATTCGACCCACTCACGATTCGGTCCTGTCTCAATTGTTTCGGCCAGAACGCCGTAAAGTGAGAAAGGCTCGTCCAAGGATCGGCCCATCAGGCTTTCACCAATCAGGTAGCGCATCTGCCAGTGAACTGACCCCTTAAGGATGTATGGGTTGAGGCTGTCAAAGCCGCCCACGTTCGCCGTCACGATTTTGCCGCCCGTCGGTGCGTCTGGGTTCGCATAAGGGAGAGACACAAAATCTGGTGGTAAGGCCGGTTCACCATACATAGCGATGCCATGTTGTGGTTCCGCGTTGGCGGCACTAGCTGCAAGAATCAGTGACGTCGCAGCCGTGATCCTCGTGAGCGTTTGGAATAACTCTGTCATCATTTTGGCAACAATCCCTCTGGTCCCAATGTACGTTGATCCTTAACGTAAACGGGGTTCCAAGGACTTACAAACTTTTCCCTTGGCCAACGCCAAGTCATTGCTTATAAAGACTGTACTGCTCGATAGGTTTCTTGCCTGTATGAAACCTGCCTCAATAACTTACGCCCGCCTTGTGCGGGCGTTTTTTTTGGCCAAATGGTTTTTGGATTCGGTTACACAACTGCGTCATCACATTGTGCGCACACTCACCCATCGGTGTCTTTCGCAGTTGCAGCATGTATAAGCCCCACAAAAGCAATCACAGGAGCCCTTCATGTCATTACAAGGTAAAATAGCTGTTATCACTGGCTCAAACTCGGGCATTGGACTTGGCGTTGCGCGCGAATTGGCCAAGCAGGGGGCCAACGTTGTATTGAATTCCTTCACGGATAGCGACGAAGACCATGCGCTAGCCGCTGAGATTGCGGCGACCTTTGGAGTCGATGCAAAATACGTCAGTGCAGATATGTCGAAAGGTGACGATTGCCGCCGACTGATTCTCGAATCGGGTGGCTGTGATATCTTGATCAACAACGCTGGGATCCAGCACGTCGCACCGATCGAAGAGTTTCCAGCTGAAAAATGGGACGCAATTATTGCAATCAATCTGTCCTCGGCATTTCACACCACAGCCGCTGCCCTCGCAGGCATGCGCGAAAAAGGCTGGGGTCGGGTGATCAACATTGCATCGGCCCACGGTTTGACAGCATCACCTTACAAGTCGGCCTATGTCGCTGCAAAGCACGGCATTGTTGGCATGACAAAGGTTGTGGCCCTTGAGACCGCACAAGAGCCAATCACCGCGAATGCGATCTGCCCGGGCTACGTATTGACGCCGCTCGTTGAAAAGCAAATCCCTGAGACGATGAAAGAATACGGCATGGACCGTGATACTGTCATCAAAGAGGTCCTGCTAAAGCGTCAACCGTCCAAAGAATTTGCAACGACAGAACAACTTGGTGGCACGGCTGCCTTCCTTTGCTCTGATGCGGCAGCCCAGATCACTGGCACCACGATCAGCGTTGACGGCGGTTGGACCGCACTATGACCGCGCCACAGCCTGAAAAGCTGGACTACGTTGATCGCTTTCTGATTGGATCAACCTTCACCCACGCAAACCTTGAGAGCATGACGATAAACGGAATTTCTGTAACTGACATGTTGATGCATTGGGACACCAAATGAAGAAAATTAACCTAGCCCTACAAGGTGGCGGTGCCCACGGCGCCTTCACATGGGGTGTTCTTGATGCAATCTTGCAGGATGAAGAAATTGAAATCGCCGCAATTTCTGGCACATCAGCAGGGGCACTGAACGCAGCCGCCCTTAAGGCTGGTATGATTGCAGGCGGTCGTCAGGGTGCACGCGACAATCTGCGTTGGTTCTGGGAACAAGTTGGAGCTGTCACAGATGACCGCTGGACTGATTGGATCAGTGGGCTTTCGTCCAATACGGCGGCAATTGCCAAGGCGATGTCTTATTCACCAATGTATCAAGCCCTTGATTTGACGTCTAAACTGATGTCGCCTTACCTTTATGGCAAGGCATTGCAGAACCCACTCGAGAAAATTGTAAGCGATTTTCGTTTTGATGATGTGTGCAGCTCAGAAGGGCCCGAGATCAACATTTGCGCCACAAACGTGCGCAGTGGCAAGATACGAGTGTTTTCAGGCAAAGATGTCTCGCCAGAGGCGTTGATGGCGTCGGCTTGTCTACCAAGTGTGTTCCAAGCCGTTGAATTTGTTGACCCTAAGACTGGCAAGATGGAGGCATTCTGGGATGGTGGCTACACCGGAAACCCTGCGTTATTCCCACTATTTGAACCGCATTTGCCGGAGGACATATTGGTAATCAACATCAATCCGTTGTTTCGTCATGAATTGCCGATGGACACGCAATCTATCCAAAACCGGATCAACGAAATCAGCTTTAACTCGTCGTTGTTGCGCGAACTGCGGGCGATTGATTTTGTTCGGCGCTTGTTAGTAAGTGAGAAGCTTCCAAAGGGCAGTATGAAAAACGTTCTGGTTCATATGATTGCAGACGATGAACTGATGAACGAGCTGAACGTGGCAACCAAGACAATCCCAGTGCCGATTATTCTTGCACGGTTGTTTGATGCGGGTCAGGCTGCAGCAAAGGTGTTTTTGAAAAATCACAAAGCTGATTTGAATGAACGCAGTTCGCTTAAGCTTGAGGAAATGTTCAGCTAAACAAAAGCTTGAACGCCAAAGCGAACATAATTGCCCCGATGATGACGTCTAAAATCCGCCAAGCGCGGGCAGATTGCATCACCGGGGCGAGCCGTCTTGCCCCGTAAGCGAGGCCAAAGAAAAACACGAATGAAGCGGTCACGGCACCTACACCAAACGCTAGCTTGTCCGAGCCTAAAAACTGCGTTGATATCGCCCCGATCAGGCCAAGCGTGTCCAAATAGACGTGCGGGTTCAGCCAAGTGAATGCCGCAGCCGTCGCCAAAGTCGCCGCTAAGGTCCCAGATTTGCCTGACAGTTGTAGATCATATTCGCCGTGGTAAGCGGCCCAAAACCGCATTGTGCCATAGCAAAACAAAAACGCTGCGCCGCCATAGGCCATGATAATTGGCAGCGTCGGGTAAAGCGATACGACCGCGCTAAAACCCCAAACACCTGCAATAATGAGTATGGCATCCGATAACCCACAAAAAAGGGCGAGGGCAAAAACATGCGTCTTTAGAAGGCCTTGTCTTAGCACAAAGGCATTCTGCGCCCCAATCGCCAGAATGAGGCTGAAGCCAGTCGCGAACCCTGTGATCGTCGCTGTGAACATCAGCTAGGCGGCTGGGTCGGATCCGCACCATTTGGATAGACGAGGCCCGCTGAAATAACGAGCTTTGCAGCATCTTCAACTGACATATCCAACTCCTTTACGTCCGCGCGCGGCAGGAACAGCAAAAAGCCCGAGGTTGGATTCGGAGTTGTTGGCAGGAACACCGTCGCGAATTCTTCACCATCGGATAATTTGGTGAAAACTTCGCCCCTGGCGTTGATCGAAATGAAAGCAATCGCCCAAATGCCACGCCGTGGATATTCAATGAGACACGCTTTATCAAACGACGTATCCCTTTGGGAAAAAACGGTTTCTGCGATTTGCTTGACGCCATTGTAGATAGAGCGAACAACCGGCATCCGTTCCACGATCCGCTCGCCAAACCGAAGCAGTGATCGCCCCAACAGGCCCTTGCCAATCCAGCCAACCAATATTGTGAAGGCAAGAAAAATGACAACACCGATGCCACGGACATCAATGTTGATCGGGTCTTCAGGATGACCAAAGAAACGATTTATCAACGCTTCCGGGTGATAAGCGCTTGGCACAAAAGGCCAAACCCAGCTATCGACCCAGCCCACAATGGTCCAGATAAAATAGAACGTTAGACCAATGGGTGCGACGATAACGAGACCAGCAAGGAAATTACCCCGCATGCCAGCAAAAAAACCCGGCTTGTGCGGGGTGATCGAGATTGTTTTTTTCAGGTCGTTTTTCATTTCGGGTCCAATTGCTTATCCCTCGATGTAGGGATGTGCGGGCCGTGTCACAAGCTGTGCGCTGGTCGAAAAGTTAAGTGGCAGTCAGCTTACCCATTTCAACAGCAATTTTAGCGGCTAGGCGGGCGTTGTTCCGAACAAGCGCGATATTGGCAGTAAGGGATCGACCTTCGGTCAACTCAAAAATACGGCCAAGTAAGAAGGGCGTAACGGCTTTGGCGTTGATACCTTGGGCGTCTGCCTCGCCCAATGCCTGCGCGATTACAGGTGCTAGGATATCAGCCGCTATTTCTGCGTTTTGTGGAATTGGGTTGCAGATCAGCTGCCCACCCGAAAGGCCCATTTTGGTTCGCATGACTTGTGCTTTTGCGATGTCGCTGGCTGTATCCATGCGGAGTGGTGACACCAAATCTGAAGTTGCAGACCAAAACGCGGGCAGCATATCTTGACCAACCGTGATCACAGGAACCCCAAGGGTTTCAAGGACTTCGTAAGTTTTGTTCAAGTCGAGGATCGCTTTTGCACCAGCGGCCACGACCGTCACAGCCGTTTGAGCAAGTTCATGCAGGTCAGCAGAAATATCAAACGTGTCCTCAGCGCCTTTATGAACGCCACCGATGCCACCCGTTGCAAAGACTGAAATGCCCGCAAGTTGCGCGCCTATCATCGTCGCTGCCACTGTTGTCGCGCCAGTACCGCCAGTCGCGATACACGCAGCCATGTCTGCGCGGGACAGTTTGGCCACGTTTGTGGCTTGGCCAAGTGCCATCAGCTCATCGTCTGAAAGACCGACATGCAGAACACCATTCATGACTGCAATTGTGGCCGGTACAGCGTTGTTATCGCGTACATCTTGTTCAACGAGCCGTGCCGTTTCCACGTTCTGTGGGTAGGGCATCCCGTGGGTGATAATCGTGCTTTCAAGAGCAACGATAGGTGTGCCAGTGGCACGTGCTGCAGCGACTTCGGCGCTGTAAGAGATAGGGATCATAGCGGTGTTTCTCCCGAAACGTAGGTTGCTGCGGCGTTGAGCGCGCGGGTGAGGGCGGCAGTGCGGTCCATGCCTTGCACTTCGGATGCAATGTGGGCTGCCATAAAAGTGTCGCCAGCCCCTGTGACACGGGTCACCATAACGGCGGGTGGTGTGGCTTCGATGACGTTTCCAGCTGTGCCTTCGGCGGCGGCATTGCCCCCGTCAGTGACCAGCACACGATATGCACCGCGCGTACATAAGGCGTGCACGGCTTCGTTTGATGTCCCAAAGGTGGTTTGGCAAAGCAATCCTGCTTCTTCAAGATTCACGTAAAGGGTGGCAGATGGATGGCCAAGCAAGGCAAGCAAGCGATTGGCTTTGCCCGGTGACGCAGGGGCGACGCGCAGGTCCGCTTTGAGGAACAATGGTGACTTGGCGATTTGCTGCAGTAGCTCTTCAGTCAAGTTACCATCCAAGGCGACTGGGCCAGTGAATGGATTGGCTTTGGTTCCTAGACGCCCATCTTCCATCGGCCGCAGAATTTTCGCACCTGCTGCTTCGAGGGAATGGGCGTCAGCAATGGCTGCGACCAACCCGTTTGCCCCTTCGATGGCCATGTAAACGTCGGTGGGCAAATCTTCGGATCGGTAAACATGGTCAGTGATAAGACCCATGCGAATGGCCTCAGCGATCAACTCGTTGCCTTCAGCGTCCTTACCGATGGCGGTCAACAGGGCCGGTGTCAGGCCAAACCGCGACAATGTCATCGCGATGTTCATTGCCACACCGCCAGGCAGACGGGTAATCCGCCCCGGCACGTCAGAGCCAATGCGCATGTGGCTCGCCGCGCGACCAATCACGTCCCACAACACGGAGCCGATGCACAGAATATCAGGTGTCTTTATCATAACCCAGCTTTTGGCCTAGGGCGTGGAAAAGGACAAGTGAAGGTTTAGGGAGCTAGGAAAGTCATATTTGCCCAGAGCGTTTCGTAAACAGCACCTTCAGCCGCTGCTTGACCAGACGCGTCGCGCAGGATGACAGCATCAAGCTGATAGGCGACGCCCGACTGCACTGGAACCGATGCGATGCCGTCTGAGTTAGTGCGTACATAGGTAACCGTTACTGTGCCGTCTGAGTCTTTCGCAAAAACTTCGATCTGCTCGTCGGCGCGGACGTCTTGGTTATAGAACAGCTGAACCTTCATTCCGTCACTCAGGGAATCAGTATAAGGATTGGTCAGGGCCACAAGTTCGGTTTCAAGCCCTATGCGGACATCAGCCCCCTCAGCAGCCCCAACACCAACCAAGGATTTGGAATAGCGAACATAGCTTTCGGAAAACCCTGTTTCGGGTAGGCCGCGTGCATCGTGCAGGGGCCGAATGTCACCAAAATCTTTATGATCAACGAATTTTTGGAATTTCTCCCACGTTGCATAACTAATTTCAGAAGGTGTCGACTGGTAGGCGACGATATTGAGCCCTTCGCGGCTGGCCGTCATGTTCAAGCCCGGTACGTCACCATTGCGCCCGGTGACTTTGATGCCACGTCCGTCAGCATAGACAATAAAGTGGCGAAAACGCTGTTCGAGGTAGGGCAGGGTCGTCCCGTCAAAGTCTTGCCCATTTTTGATTTGCGCCTGTAGTTGACCACCGGTTGGAACTTGATACTCAAGGGGTTCTAACCACAGTTCGTGCGCTGACGTCATCGTCGCAGCGGCGGACATTAAAAGTGCAATAACGGGGGCAAACATGCGCATTCTGAGATCCTTCAATCAAGCTCTTAAGGTGTCGTATCTGACAGTGGTGTCAACCATGTTGGTGTTCTGGCTCGCGTTTGCGTTACCTGCACATGCGCACGAAGTGTTGCCCGCAATTGCCGATATGGAACAAGTCGGTGACACGCTGGCGTTCGATGTCCGCCTCAACATAGAGAGCTTTATCGCAGGGATCGACCTGACAGACACCGCGGATACCAATGATGCGCCACAAGCCGCCGACTATGACGAACTTCGCGCGTTAGAGCCCGAAGCATTGCAGGCCCGGTTCGAGGCCTTCTGGCCCGAGATGAGAACGCGCATTCAGATCATCGTTGATGGCAATCTGATTTCCCCAGTGCTGGGCGCCATTCAGATTGGTGACGTCGGTAATGTTGAAACCGTCCGCGAAACCCACATCCAATTCACAGCCTCATTCTTACCGGGAGACCGGCCAGAGACTGTTCAAGTCGGTTGGGCCAAAGAATTTGGTACGCTGGTAATCCGACAGCAGGGTGTAGATGCGCCCTATGATGGCTATCTTGAAGCAGGTGCTTTGACTGACCCGATTGCGTTGTCCGGTGGCGACCAAGCCAGCATTTGGCAGACATTTGTGAGCTATATCCCCGTTGGGTTTGATCATATCGTCCCCAAGGGGTTGGATCATATTCTGTTCGTGCTGGGTCTGTTCTTTTTGTCGACCCGGATGCGTCCGCTTTTGACGCAGGTGTCCCTGTTCACGCTTGCGCACACCATTACATTGGCAGCTGCCGCTTTGGGCTTCGTCACTGTCCCGGGAGATATTGTTGAGCCATTGATCGCAGCCTCAATCGCCTATGTTGCCATTGAAAACATCTTCATGCGCAACCTAAGCCCTTGGCGGCCTATGATTGTGTTTGGGTTCGGGTTGTTGCACGGGCTTGGATTTGCGTCCGTCTTGGGCGAATTCGGTTTGCCCCAGGGATCGTTCATACCGGCGTTGATTGGGTTCAATATTGGCGTGGAAGTTGGCCAGTTGGCAGTGATTGCAGTGATGTTTTTGGCTGTGTGGCAGGCCATCCGTGTTGATCGCGGAAAGAATGAAGCGACCCAAGGTATTGCGGTCTATGCTGTGCTGATTGTTGCAACGGTTGCATTGATCATTTGGAATCCCGCTGGCTTGAGCGAAGCGCTGGGGAGCCCAATGCTGATATTCTTAGCCCCAATGTTGGCTGTGTTTGCGCTTTGCATGGCGTCAGTTGCTTTGCGTGATCATATAGATGCGTATCGCCGGATCGTGAGTATTCCCGCGTCGGTGTTTATTGCTGTTGTTGGGACGTATTGGTTCGTGGAACGCGTGTTTCTCTGAGATTGGCTCGGCATGCTTTGCCTACAAAGGCTGTCCGCTTAGCTTGTCCTGTTTTGCGGGATTTATCTGGCGGCGACCCCGCTTTATCCAAGTTTATAGGCACGAATGCTCAGTGTTCCATGCGTTATTGTCCCGTTGACCCCGCGGGGTCTTGCAGCCCACGAAAAACACGACTAATGGAAACTTACGAAATCCCCAGACGGGGCGGGTTCGATGGGGAGAAATCCCAAAGAATCCACCGGTTGACGCACCCGCGTTGATATCCCCGTCCTTGGTTTGAAACCGGAAAAGGAATACGACATGGCTCTTCCTGAGTTTACTATGCGTCAGCTTCTTGAAGCAGGCGTTCACTTTGGCCACCAGACTGCGCGCTGGAACCCAAAGATGGGCCCATACATTTATGGCAGCCGTAACGGCATCCACATCATGGACCTTACACAAACAGTTCCATTGCTTGACCAAGCGCTGAACGTCATCCGTGACACAGTTGCTAAGGGCGGCCGTGTGCTGTTCGTTGGTACGAAGCGTCAAGCTGCAAAGCCTGTTGCTGATGCGGCTGAACGTTGCGCACAGTTCTACATGAACCACCGCTGGTTGGGCGGTACGCTGACAAACTGGCAGACTGTTTCAAAGTCTATCAATCGCCTTAAGGCCATCGACGAAGCGTCCGAGAACGGTTTTGCTGGTCTGACCAAAAAAGAGCGTCTTGGTATGGAACGTGAGCAGGGCAAACTGCAAGCATCTCTTGGTGGTATCCGCGAAATGGGCGGTGTGCCTGATCTGTTGTTCGTCATCGACGTGAACAAAGAATCACTTGCAATCGCAGAAGCCAAAAAGCTTGGTATTCCTATTGTTGCAATCGTTGACACCAACTGTTCCCCAGCAGACATTGATTATGTGATCCCGGGCAACGACGATGCGGCCCGCGCAATCGCACTTTACATTGACCTTGCTGCACGTGCGGCCCTTGACGGTATGTCCGCTCAATTGGGTGCTGCTGGTGTTGATCTTGGCGCAATGGAAGAGTTCGCTGAAGAACTTGTTGCTGAAGAAGCTGCAGCCGCTAACTAAGCTGCGCTTTATCGCAAACACATAGCCGGGCAGGGGTTTCCCTCTGCCCGGATTTCGAAATTCCATTTAAGGAGAGATACGATGGCAATCACTGCTGCTATGGTAAAAGAACTGCGCGACAGCACGGGCGCAGGCATGATGGACGCGAAAAAAGCGCTCACTGAGAATGATGGCGACATGGGAGCATCAGTCGATTGGCTGCGCACCAAGGGCCTCGCGAAAGCTGCGAAGAAATCTGGCCGTACGGCTGCTGAAGGTCTCGTGGCAGTTGCCGTTTCTGGCAACAAAGGCGTGGCTGTTGAAGTCAACTCTGAGACTGACTTTGTCGGTAAGAATGCTGACTTCCAAAAGATGGTTGCTGGTATCGCTGCGGTTGCTATCGGTGTAAATACCACTGAGGAACTTAAAGCGGCTGACATGGGTGGCAAAACTGTCGAGCAGACTGTGACAGACGCGGTTGCCGTCATTGGTGAGAACATGGGCGTCCGCCGCATGGAAGCACTGACTGGCGATGCGGTTGTGTCTTACGTTCACAACGCGGCTGCGGCTGACATGGGCAACATCGGTGTGCTCGTGGCAATGTCCGGTGACAATGCAGTATTCGGCCGTCAGGTTGCGATGCACATTGCGGCGACAAACCCAGCGGCCTTGGACGAAGCGTCCCTCGACGCTGCAGTCGTCGAAAAGGAAAAGCAGGTTCAGATGGATATCGCACGCGAATCCGGCAAGCCGGAAGCTGTGATTGAGAAAATGATCGTCGGTCGTATGAAGAAATACATGGCTGAAGTTACATTGCTCAACCAACAGTTCGTTGTGAACCCAGACTTGACTGTGGCTGACGCTGCCAAAGAAGCTGGCGTTTCCATCACTGGTTATGTGCGCCTTGAAAAAGGTGAAGGCATCGAAGTCGTCGTTGAAGACTTTGCAGCTGAAGTTGCAAAACTGAACGGCTAAGCTTTTTTAAGTACAAATTTGAAGCGGCGTAGGGGAAACCTCTGCGCCGTTTTTTTTGACTGGCATGATGTTAGTGAGGATTTTACCATAATCTTGTCAAGATCCCAAATCGAC